>DATLAJ010000183.1 GCA_035527515.1 bacterium | reverse complement strand
GCCTCCCAGTGACCCAGGACGATCTGCATAAGAGCCGTCAGCTTGCCTCTGCCGTCATACGCGCGCATGGCGTGAAAGAGCGCGTCACGGGCGATTGACCCTCCGCCCCCGATGTCTCCGAAGATATAGCCCTCGCCGAAGAACCGGACCTCCCGGCCATCCTTGCCGATCCCCACGCCGTTGAAACCGCTGCCCATCGCAATGCAGACTCCATACGGCTTCGTAATCCCGCCTCTCAACCCGGCAACCGAGTCATTCCGAATGCTTATCCTCTTCGCGACCCCAAGCTCTCCCATCGCCTTGGAGAGCATATCGAAATCCTCCGGATCGAAATCCGCTCCCGCAAGCGCAAAGCAGCCGAACTCGACCCGGTCCTTGGAGATTCCGTTCAGGGATTCCTCGACCGCCGAGAGGATGCTCTCCTTCGCGCGGTCAATGCCCGCCATCTCGAAGCTGCCGACTCCCGCTTTCCCGAAGCCGGTGATCGTCCCGTCTATGGACGCCGCCAGGCAAAAGGTCTTGCTCGCCCCGCCGTCTACACCGATTACATATCTCATCTGTGCCATCTGCGGCTTTTCTCTATCATCTATCTTCTAGCGTCTTAATCTCTTGAATTGCGGCAGATAATCCGCGTTGGCTTCGAGTATCCTGTCGAGTAATCCCTTTGCCACCGTAAACGACGGAACAAGCGGATGTGCAACCAGCGCCTGGAGTGCGAGCTTCCTCGAGCCCTCGACTCCCGCCCTGACCGCCAGCTCCTCATAGGACTTCACAGCCTGCAGGAGTCCGCGGATTTCCAGCGGCACATCCCCAATTGTCATCGGATGCGCGCCGGTCCCATCAATCACGCAGTTAGTCTCGATTGCGCAGTCTGAGGGCAGGCAGGAGATGGTGCCGTTGTTGCGGGTGTTGACTATATGCAGCTCGCGCGCATTGCCGTAGATTGCGCTGGCGAGCGAGACCG
Organism: bacterium; assembly: GCA_035527515.1. Classification (NCBI taxonomy): domain Bacteria; species bacterium. The sequence continues at coordinate 4,854 of DATLAJ010000183.1, read as the reverse complement.
CCGCCGTCGAATAATGCGCGCCGCCCCGCTTCTCGAGCTCCTTCGGCTTCCTCTTCAGGTTCGGGTTCTGGTACTTCTTCAGAAGCCGAGCCTCGACCTCCGATACGATCTCGCCTCGACTCTTCTCGGCCTTCTTCTGCGCTTCCAGGACGGCATCCCGGGCGTAATAGTAGTGCAGATAGCCGTTCGGGATCATGCCGTTGACCTTCATCCACTCGGCGTCTTCCTTTGCCCGGCCCTTCAGCGAAAGCCTCACCGCCTGCTTCGTCACGTCCTCGCCCTTCCGGCAGACCTTCGTTATCCAGCTAAGGTGATTGAGGCCGACGTAGGTGAGGAGGAGATCCTGGGGCCGGCACTCCAACTTGGTCGCCAGGCTTTTCGTCATGCCGATGGGGACGTTGCAAAGGCCGATGATGTTCGTGCGCGAGTGCTTCAGCAGTGTTTCGGAGATAATGCCGCTCGGGTTCGTAAAGTTGATCCACCAGGCATTCGGCGCATATTTCTCCACGTCTCGGGCGATATCGAGCATCACCGGAATGGTCCTCAGAGCCTTCGCGAAGCCGCCCGGGCCGGTGGTCTCCTGGCCGAGGACCCCGAATTCCAGCGGAATATGTTCGTCTCGAATCCTCGCCTGCAAGCCGCCGACCCTGATCTGGCTAAGAACGAAATCCGCCCCCTCGACTGCCTTCCTGCGGTCGGTAGTAAGCTCGACCGTCGCGTTGATACCTGCCTTCTCGATCATCCGTTTCGCCAGGCTGCCGACGATGTCCAGTTTCGCGCCGTCAATATCCATCAGCGCGAAATGGCTGACGGGCAGCTCTTTCTTGCGAACGATAAACCCCTCGATAAGCTCCGGTGTATACGTGCTCCCTGCCCCAATAACACAGATTTTCATAGAATCACCCGTAGGAAATCTTGTCTCAGCTCAGTCTTCGTTATCTCCACCTTCGCCATCAGCCGTTATCCTCCGATTGTTCAGTATCATCAGCGAGATTGATCTCCGCGATATTCAGCCACCCGTGATCAAATGTATACGAGCTGGCCCTGCCTGCGGGGTCTTGAATGCGCACTATTCTGGCGCTGTCCTCATCACCGGCATGTTCGACAACATAGAGCCAGTATGCCTTCCCACATACGCGAGCCCAATCGTATTGGGTATGCGACAGACCCACAGGCCGGTTGTCCAGGCCGACGGTCATCGCCTTCACTTCAATCCAGCGAATGGGTTGCCCATCGGAACCTGGCTCGATGAGATCATAGCCTTCAGTGTTGGCTGGCGTGCGCCGTAATGCCGACTCATGCTTAAGGATCAAACCAATCGCCTTCTCCTCCAATTCCATTCGCGCCTGGTGGTCAAGCCCGTCAGGATCCTTTTCATCTTCCTCAGAATGAACTGCTATATATGAGATGAATGGTCGGGAACCACCGCCTGCTTTCTTACCGCCACCTTCTGTTCGGCCATGACCATGTCCTTCATGATGCTCTCCCGAACCAGAATGGCCACCACTGCCACCCGATCCGCCCGACCCTGCGCCGGCATGCTGACCCCTTGAGTGTCCCCCGCTTCCAGTGCCACCGCCAACGAATTCATTCTCAGGTTTGTTCTCTTCCTCAGGGGGATTGGCCGGGGGCACGCCAAGCTTACCGAGAGCATCCTCAACGGTGCCGCCGTCCTCAGACTCCTGTTCTTCCTCAGATTCCTCTTCAGGTTCTTCTTCGGTGACCCCCAGTCTTTCGGCGAGTTCAGCAACACTTGTTAGCCCATGCCTCTTGAGCAGATCCAAGACCCCCGGCTCAATGCCAGCTTCCTTGGCAAGGGTGTCAATGGCCGCAGGTCTAAAGAGTATCTTGCTAAGCAGGAAAGGATTTTCAGTCCACCCCGTATCTGCGAAGAGAACTTGGGATGGCGGCTGGAGCGTTCCGCTTTGGTCCGGAACCCATTTTGCTGTATTGAGTTGTCGAACGAAAGCGGCATCGAAGTGATAGGTTCGTTGATAATGGTAGGTCCAACGGTAAGCTCCGGAGAATGCGCGTGCTCCCCGCCGATCTTCCATATCGCATAGGGCCTCCCAAAGCAGATTTGATCGTTCAGGTGCATCCACGGCCGGCAACGAGTCAAGCAATGGATCAAGACCGCGTAGGGTGAAATCCTCGATTGGAAACTCATTGGAGCAGTCTTCGCACCCTCCCTCTTGCCGCATCTCCCTGCGCTCTTCCCGTGTGAACGCCGACTCAACCTCAATGGGCTGTAGATAGCGAGTCGCGCCACATGCTTCCAAAAGCTCGCGGACATCCTCGCCCCGGAGAGAGGGATATGAGTCATCCACAAGCAACACTCCTTCAATGCCCTCGAATAGCTTTCTTAGACGTTCCGTTGCCAAATAAACATCGCCCGGTTTGGCCATCAATCGAGAACCATCTCCTGCTTCCACGGCCATTATGAAGCTGCATTCTCCTAGTGCCGTGACCAGCTTTTCACGCTGCTCCCAAGAGTCAGTGGCAAATGCCTTAAGGATGCGGCCTATGTCTGTTTCATAGTCATCCTTTGAGACGAGCTGCCGGTTGGCATATTTCGGCAAAAGATTTCGTATGATGTCATCAACTGTATCGGCTTCATGCAGACCAAGCGCCTTCAGGAAGCTCAATGCATCCTCGGATCCACACACGGTTCGCCGAATAGTGGGAAAGTCGGTGGCAGTTGGGCCCGGGAGGAAGGCTTGCATCTCGCCGTCAATCTCGGCGACAATATGAGTGCTATCTTGAAGCCGAACTAGCGGCAAGTTGTCCAGTGTTCCATAGCGTCGGAGACTGCGCTGGTCGGCAAGAAACTCATATAGGGCGGCGATCCATTTATCGTCTTGTGCTTCCAGAAACTCCTTGGTAAGCCGAGGCACAACGTTTTCTGGCGTGAGTTCAGCTACGCCAAGCTCCTGCATCAGGTAACTACGTAATTCCGGGGTCTTGTCCTGGGTGATATCTTCGGATAACCAGGCGAGCTTATGTTCCGAATCGAGAAGCTTTGTGAGTTGTTGCCGGGTGAATAGGGAGCGTAATTCCTGCCCCCTGGCCAACTTCGAACAGCAGCCGGCGACATAGCCGCTGTCATATTTCGGCAGCAAAGGCTTTTTTGACAAAGCCGAACGTACTTTGCCGAACAGTGGAGCGAACATACTGTCTTCAGAGAACTTGGTATCTTCCAATGGAAGGCAGCGCAATGCTTCAACACTCAGAAGCTCCTTGTCTCGCAAGATCTCCAGCGAATCCACCAAGAGTAATGCCGTCTGCTTGACCAGGGATCTGTTCCAGCGGTCGTCACGGGGAATGTTGTCGCGGCTAGGTGTAGTACGATACGGTCCCTGAACGAGGAAGCCCAGGTTCGTGGGAACGATGGTTGGGAAGAACACGACGAGGGCAGAATCATCAATTCGACGAATTGATTGTTTTCTACTATCCTGATCGAGAGCGAAGGCAATCTCCGTATAGCCAACCTTATTACCGTTAGAAAGAACTCCACGGGAGAACACCAGCCAGCTTTCCTCGATTACTTCCTTACCCTTCATTTGTCCTCGAAGGACGACCTTTCGAACCCCTTCGCCAAGATGTCTGGGCTTGCTGCGAGAATAAACGCCGGATGGCCCTCCTTCGACCGACCATGAGATCTCTTCGATCTGTCGCAAGAAGAGCAGGACCCTGGGCCCCAGTTTTTGCAGACCATTGCTTATCTCTGCTGCTGCTGACCGATCATTAATCCGCAGCGGAAGCACAAAGACCGTCTCATCAGGTTCCCCGCCGGCTACTGGTATTCCAACCGGGCAGACGAAGCTCTCTACGGCAAAACGCTCGTCGCGTGAATAGACTTCAGGCCTGTCGGTATAGGCATAGACTGACTTGAATCCAATCCCGAAACGACCGATATCTGTCAGAGCCTTTGTACTCTGGCCGATTCCACAGATACCGCGTACATCCTCGGTATCAAACCGCTCTCCAAAGTGGGATACGCGAAGTGATGTCTTCGATAGCTCAAACCTGATTCCACGTTGCCCTTTCCACCCACGGCGACGTGCAAGGGCATCTTCCGCATTCTGAAGGAGCTCGAATATGAAGTGAGTCCTGTCGCTATACTGGTGTGCTAGGTACGTCTTGCCTACTCGGTCAATGTCCCAACCATATCGAGCGAAATTCTCTTCTTTGATCGCGGCATAGTCGGATGCCATCTCAAGCCTCCTTCTCAGCCTTGATGATCAGTCCCTCATGCGAGCAGTATACTCTGAAATCGCACTCTTTGAAATCTTACCGGGCTGGCACTGGTTTGTCAAACTGGAGTAGAATGTAGACCGCATGGCTACCGTAGCAATAGTCAAATGCGAAGACTACACTCCCTCCAAGGTCTTCAAGGCCGTGAAGGAGGCGGTGGACCTCCTTGGCGGCATGGGGCAGTTCGTCTCTCCGGGGCAGAAGGTCCTTCTGAAGCCCAATCTGCTCTCATCCAGGCCGCCCGATTCGGCGGTATGCACTCATCCCGCCGTCATGGAGGCGGTCGCGGGATTGGCCGCCGCTACTTCGGGGATCGTATGCTCGGTCGGCGACAGCCCGAGCATCGGCGCGGAGAACTGGGATAAGTATAAGCGCCTGCTTTCGGTAACCGGCATGATGGAATCAATCGAGCGCGCAGGCATCGAGCCCGTCCGATTCGACGGCTCCTCCATCGAGCGCGAGATCCCCGAAGCTAAGGTCTTCCACCGCCTGCTCCTCACAAAAGCGCTCGACGAATGTGATGTCCTGATCAACATTCCGAAGTTCAAGACGCATGGTCTGGTGCGCATCTCCGGAGCTATCAAGAACCTTTTCGGCTGC
>DATLAJ010000182.1 GCA_035527515.1 bacterium | reverse complement strand
GATGCACGACCCATCGTCGTCCTCAATCAATGGGGGCTGGGGAGCAGTATCATCCCAGAGTGTCGGGAACAGCGCTACCGCCCCGTGCCAACCGGCAAGAGCCATTGAGGCGCAGCAGGGCAATTCACCACAGACACCTCTCTTCGCCCAGACACCCTCCTTCCTCTCAAAGAGCCCCCACTCCGACCACCAAGCCACGCCGCCACAGAGGATTGAGCCATCCTCGCTAGCTGACAACTGGGCCTGACATGGGGCACCCCCATCCATTTCCTCGGTCATTGTAAGCCCCTGATAATGCCAAGTCACATAACCCCGTGAATAGAGAATAAGAGGCCACCAGATGCTCCCGTCGGGCGTGAGCGCCGGATTACCGCCGCCGGACCAGTCATCGATTAATTCCCAGCGCCACTCATTGACGTTCAGCATCTTAATGCAGCCGAGGGAGGAGTTGACCCACAACTGCGATTCATGATCCAAGACCAACCCGTAAGGGCTTGATGTCCCGGACGGCGCATCCAGCACAATCCAATGGCCGTTAGATGAGTATTGGGCTTCTGCTCCGGCTGCACATGCCAACAGAAATGAGCAGAGGCCTATCACCATCCAGGCTACTGAGATAGCTCTTAGCGCAGGGCTGTCTGCACGCATGATACACCTCCAAATGTTGGCTGTTCATCTGATTGCCTAATTCCAAAACAACAGCGTTCCTTCCTTTGGCCACGAGAAGTTACCAGCAGCCATATCTACCGAATACGGGTCATAAGTAGGCCAACCATACCACCCGTGCTCATTCTCCACGACACTTCCAGCGGTTTCGTGCATCGTTCCCCAGAAATCTGCCATAAGCGCTCGATAGCTATCGCAGCTATTCCAGAAGTATTCCTCGTCATAGTAGTTGCCGCGCCCTCCCCGGCGCTACCAGCTCATCTCATCCCTGAGGGGACGAGCCATAAGCTCCTTGACCGCCTCGTCCGGCGGCTTGTCCTCGAACATGACCTCGCACATCTGCTCGGTGATGGGCATCTCCACGTTGCACATATTGGACAGCTGAAGCGCCGACTTGCTCGTGCCCACTCCCTCTGCAACCATGCTCATGCCGTCGAGAATCTGCTTTAGACGCTTGCCCTGGGCGAGTTCGAGCCCGACAGTGAAGTTGCGGCTGAGTCTGCTCGTGCAAGTCAAGACCAGGTCGCCAATCCCAGACAGTCCCTGGAAAGTAGCTGGCTTCGCCCCGTTGGCCGCCCCCAACCTAGTCATCTCAGAAAGCCCCCGCGTTATCAGAGCAGCCTGGGTGTTCGGCCCGAGGCCGAGGCCCTCCACGATGCCCGACGCTATCGCGACGATATTCTTAAGCGCGCCTCCGAACTCAACTCCGACCACGTCGCTGTTGGTGTAGAGCCTGAAGTATGAACATGAAAGCATCCTTTGGAACCGCCTCGCCGTCTCGAGGCGCTTCGAGGCGATCACCGCTGCCGTGGGCCGTCGCTTGGCCACCTCCTTGGCAAACGTCGGCCCTGAGAAGGTCGCTATCCCCCCGGCGCCTACATTGGGGAAAACCTCCTCCAACACCTCCGACATCCGCTTGAGCGTCTGCGGCTCAAGACCCTTCGCAGCGTTCAAGACCACCACGTCACCCGAGATAAGCGGAGCAGCTTGCGAGCAGACCGCCCTTGCGAACGCAGATGGGCCCATCGAGATGACGGCGCCCCTCCCGGCCAGCGCCTCATTCATGTCGTTTGTGACCAGAACCGAGTCGGGAAGAGTTGTCTGTGGCAGAAAAACCCGGTTCACCCTTGTTGCGCGCATCTCCTCCGCGAGCTCCGGCTCAAACACCCAAAGCGCAACGTTGTGCCCGCTGGTAGCGAGAAGGTGCGCAAGAGCGGTGCCCCAGCTGCCGCCGCCGAGTATCGCTACGTTCTCACGCCTTTCTCTGGTCATCCTCGAATCCACACCTGGTCAGTCGCATGCATGCAGCAGTTCCCCACGCCACTGCTGCTGGCTCAGGCTCCGGGCTCCGAACTTCGCCCCCCGGGCTCAACTACCTCCCGAACGCCGCTTTCCCCGGATACTCGGCCAAGAAGTCGAGCTCCTCCTCAATTTCGAGCAGCCGGTTATACTTGGCGACACGCTCCGCGCGACATACTGAGCCAGTCTTTATCTGACCAGTATTGCACGCCACCGCGAGGTCCGCAATGAAAACATCCCCCGTTTCGCCTGAACGGTGCGAGACGACGGCCGTCCACGACGCCCGCTTCGCCATCTCAATGGCGTCCAGCGTCTCGGTCAGCGTTCCGATCTGGTTCAACTTAATCAGCACGGAATTGGCCAGTCTGTTCTCGATTCCCGCGGCGATAAGCTTGGTGTTCGTAACTAATAGATCGTCGCCGACTATCTGTATCCTATCGCCCATCGCCTCCATCAGAGCCCTCCAACCGGCCTCATCCTCCTCCGCCATGCCGTCCTCGATCGAGACGATCGGATATTTGTCAACGAGGCCCTGATAGAACTTGACCATCTCGCCCGAGGAAAGCGCTCTGCTCTCCCCAGAGAGAATGTACTTGCCGTCCTTGTAGAACTCGCTCGCAGCCGAGTCCAACGCAAGCGATACGTCATCGCCCGGCTTGTAGCCCGCCTTCTCAATCGCGTCAACCATCAAACCAAGCGCCTCGTCCGCGGAACCGATGTTGGGAGCGAAACCGCCCTCATCTCCGACCGAAGTCGCGTGGCCTTTCGCTTTCAGGAGGTCCTTTAGCGTGTGAAATACCTCGGCGCACATCCGAATCGCTGCGGCAAAAGTAGGGGCGCCCACAGGCACTATCATAAACTCCTGAATATCGAGCGGGTTATCGGCATGAATTCCACCGTTCACGATATTGACCAGCGGAACTGGCAGAACCTTTGCATTGACTCCACCGATGTATCTGTAAAGCGGAAGCCCCAACTCCAACGCCGCAGCTTTCGCAACCGCCAGCGAAACGCCGAGTATTGCGTTGGCGCCCAGACGGCTCTTGTTCTCGGTCCCGTCCAGCTCGATCATAACGCTATCAATCGCAGCTTGATTCAGAGCGTCGAGACCACATATCTCCACCGCAATGGTCTCATTCACCGCGCCAACCGCCTTCAGAACGCCCTTGCCTCCAAACCGGCTCTTGTCGCCGTCACGAAGCTCAAGCGCCTCTCGCGTCCCAACCGACGCACCGGAAGGGACGGCGGCACGGCCATACGCACCACTCTCTAGCAGAACCAGCGCCTCCAGCGTCGGATTCCCTCGTGAATCGAGTATCTCCCGTGCATAGACATCTTCTACTTCTGACATGACCCACCCCATAATTAGCTTAACAGAAAAGGCCCCACTGATCAGATCATTGAAGCACAAAAAGAGGAAAATGCCGAGACGCAGAATCGAACTGCGGACCTAAGGATTTTCAGTCCTTCGCTCTACCGACTGAGCTATCTCGGCACATCATTATTCACCGTGAGGAAATCTAAGAAGCATACCTCCTAGTGTCAAGATTATTATCCGGTCCGGGATGTAGGTTGTGGGTTCCGTCGCAGTTGACCACGAATGTAACTACAACTCGCCAGCTTTAGCCAGCCAGCCAGCTCGGAGAACAACCAGACGGGCTACAAGCCCAGCTCCTTGCTTATGCCCTGCATCGCCGAAAGTGCCACCTCAACGAACTCCTGAAGCGTCATTCCGAGCCGATCGCAGGTTTTGATCTGCTCGCGATTGGCTCCCCTCGCAAATTGCTTCTCCTTGAAGCGATTCAGAACGAACTGCCCGTCGATTGAACCGAGCTTCTTGTCCGGATGTATCAACGCTGCCGCAACGATCAGCCCTGTCAGCGGGTCCACCGCGTAAAGCGCCTTTGCCATCCTCGTCTCGGCTGGGATGTGGCCCGGATGCGCCTTGATCGCATGAAGAATCGCATCATCAACGCCTTTCTCTTCAAGAATCTTAGCCGACATAAACCCGTGCCTCGCAAAATCACTGGCCGTCTCGTCGTAATCGATGTCGTGGAGAAGGCCCGCAAGGCCCCAATTCCTCACCTCCTCGCCGAATCGCTCGGCCAACGCCCCCATTACCGCCTCGGTCGCCAGCATGTGTTTCACGAGATTCTTGTTCTTGACGCTCTGTTTAACAAGTTTGAGTGCCTCGTCGCGCTCCATGACTCACCTCCGCAAATAAATGATCGCCACTTATAGGAGCGTCTATCTAGGATCAAGGGCGCCCAGCTGTCAAGGGTAGTGTTTCAGAGGAGATTAGGCGTCGGACGCGGGCGGTGCGTATCTTCCCGAATGCCGAGAGTTGCCTGCGGCTCGTGCGGGCTTTGGCTGTCCCGGTCCACGAGGATTGGATTGAGGCGAGCGCTATCTGAACATGCAGTTGCTCGCAGAGCACAAAAAGAACTTCCTGACAAAAACCGCCTAAGAAATGACAACAGTGATGATTACCAAGAGGCCATGACTCACAATTCTTCAGACTTTTCATACACAGCTATTCTCCGGCGCCATTGGTGGAGCGCTGCTTCGTAGTTTTCCCTCTGCGTGTGAAAAGGTCATATATTATTGGCAATACTAAGACGGTGAGGATGCCGGAGACGAGTATGCCGCCGGCCGAGGCGATTCCGATCGCGTTTCTCATCTCCGCCCCTATCCCGGTTCCAAACGCCATCGGCAGCATCCCCAAGACTGCGGCCAACGTAATCATGACGATAGGTCTGAAGCGTTCGCATGCTGCGCCAATCATCGCCTTGTGTCGCGGGACACCCTCCCTCAGGTGGACGTTGAATTGGTCTATGATCAAGATGGCGTTGTTGACCACGATGCCGATGAGCATAACGGCGCCGACGAGAACGAATATCTCAATGCTCTTCCCAGTTATGAACAGTGCCCAAATTATCCCGATTATTGTAAGTGGAAGCGTCACGATTATTACAATGGGCTGCTTGAATGACTCCAGAATCGCTGACAGAGTGAGAATCACTAGCATCGCTGCGATGATGGCAGCTTCGGCCAGTCCTGCCTGACCCTCAGCCATAACTTCATACATGCCAGCGAATGTGTAGCCATATCCCGGAGGAATGATATTCGCATCGTCAATCTTCTCACCTATCTGGCTCACAGCCGTGCCCATAGGTTTTCCGTGCAGAAGGTTAGCAAACGTCTTCGACACTCGCCGCTTGTCCTTGCGCGTGATCTGGACTGGAGAAAGGCTCTCCTCTATCTGACCCAAGCTTGTCAGCAACAAAGGATGTCCAGGAACCCCGGGAAAAAGAAACTGCTGAACCTGCTCCTTTCCCTCCTCCTCTTCAAGTTCCACCACGATGTCGTAATTCCTCGCCCCCTGCTTGAATGTGCCGGCGGTAATGCCCTCGAGATTCGCTCTCATCGCCATCCCCAAGGACGCGGCCGGAAGACCGATGTCGGATAGCACCGCCCGTTTGGGTTCAATGCGAAGCTCGGGCTTGCCTATCCGGACGGTTGTATCCAGATCAGTCACGCCGCCGATTTGGCGGGCAAGGCCCTTAACCTTCAGCGCCAGGTCGTCAAGTGTGTCGAGGTTCTCTCCGGCGATCTCAAGTTCTATATCGGACGATTGACCGCCGACGGGCGAGGGTATCGATAATGATACGATGCAGTCGGGCATATCGGCCAATCTAGTCCGGACCTCCTCCATTAGCTCCCCAATGGTAATCTTTCGCTCATCTCTGTCGCTGAACTTGAGCAGTATCTGAGTTAGATGGACGCCCTCGGTCGCCTGGCCCATGGCGCCCTCGACCTTGCCGATCGTACTCAATGAATGGCGCACCTCGGGAACGTCTCTCAGCAGTTCCTCAGCCTGACGCAGTTGCAGCGCTGTCTTGCCGAGATCGTTGTGGGTGGGAAACTCGAGCTTGACAATAATCGTGCCTTGGTCTGGCTCAGACATGAATCCCATTCCCAGGCGCGGAATCATAGCTATAGATTGCAGAAGAGCGAGTGCAACAACCACCATGAATGATATCGCCGCCCATCTCCGCCGCTCAGTGAATGCCAGCACAGCACGATAGCCATTGATGACCCGCACGAATCCCTTGTTCCAACCCCCTTCCATCTTCGCGAGCAAGGATTGGGATGAAGACACCCTGGCCCGTAAAATTACGGAGCATAGAAGCGGAGTGAGCGTAAACGAAATGAACAGCGACACCGCCGTCATAATCAACATCGTGACCGCGAAGAACTTGATGAAGATGCCCATCATGCCGCCCATAATCGCTATCGGGAAGAGCACGACTATATTGGTGCCCGCGCTGGCGAGAACCGCTATGAAGGCGGTACTTGCTCCGACGCAAGCTGACTTTCTGACGTCGCCCGTCTCATCGAGGCGCTTGATAATCGCCTCAAGCACAACGATAGAGTTTGTGACCAGTATCCCGACTGACATTCCCATGGCCATTAGCGTAGGCGCGTTGAGGGTATAGCCGAGCGCTTGCATGAAGAACAGCCCGATTACGATCGTAAGCGGCATCGTAATCGAGACGACCAGTAAGGCGCGAAGATTGTATAGGAATAGGAACAGGATCAGGGCGGTTAGAAGAATACCTTCGCCCACGTTAAGCCATGCACTATCCACGGTTGATTCAATGAAGCGGCCGGTGTCTGTAACCCATACGAGCTCCATTCCCCCCGGCAGCTGCTGCTTGAGTTCATCCATCGCCTCACGGACCATATTCACAACCCGAACCGCATTGGCGTCAGCCTTCTTAACCACCTTGATCGCTACGCAGGGCCGACCGTTGATGTCTGCTTTCTGTCTGAGCTCCTCTGTGGTCATGTGGACCCGCCCAATGTCCTTGATGTAGCAGCGCTGGCCCTCTTTGCTGGCGACCTCCAGCTCACCGATGTCCTCAACCCGGTCGTAATCTGCGTCGAATTTCACCGCATACTCGACGCCCTTCTCCCTGATCCTGCCCGAAGGGATTGTCCGGATGCCTTGCTGGATAGCGCCCACTACGTCCGTGCTAGAGAGCCCACGGGCCGCAAGCTCCCGCCTGTCCAGTGAGACGTGAACCTCCCGCTCGGCGCCGCCGATTAACTGAACGTCCGCCACGCCCGGAAGCACGGTGATCCGGTCTCGAAGGGTGTTGTCAGCGTAGTCATAGAGATCGTCGATTGAGGCGTCACCCGTGAGCGCCAACTGGATGATGGGCGCCGCATTCAAATCGAATTTCAGTATTTTCGGGTCCTCGACGCCTTCAGGGAAATCGGACCTGATCAGGTCCAACTTCTCACGCACATCTGTGGCAGCTATGTCCACATCGACCTCGAGATGGAACTCCAAAAACGTCTGGCAGGCATTCTCCATGCAGGCCGAATTGATGTGCTTGAGGCCATCGATTGTCACCATCTGGTCCTCAATCCTCTTGGCGATGTCAGTCTCAATCTCCTTGGGGCTTGCGCCGGGATAGACCGTCGTAATCGTAATGTAGGGCACATCGACTTTGGGCATAAGCTCGAGATTCATCTTTCTATAGCTATTGATGCCCAAAAGGGACAAGGCGATTATGAGGCAGCCCATTGCAATGGGCCTTCGGACCGATGCGTTGGACAGAAACATCAATCGCCCTCCGCAAGAACCTTAACCGGCGACCCGTCATTCAGGAAGTTCTGGCCCTGGGTTACGACGGGCGCACCCTCGCTCAATGCGCAGTTCTTCAGAAGAACGTAACCGTCTGTCTGAAGGCCCGTTTCCACCTTGACCGAGCGAGCTGTTTCGCTCCCGACAACGAAGACAACCTCGTCGTCGCCTCGATGCTGTACGGCCTGTGAGGGCACGCCCAGCCCCTCTGTTCGCTCAAGAACTATGCTCACGTCAGCCATCGCGCCCGGCACGACACCTTCCGGTGGGTCCACGAGCGTGCACTTCACCTCGAATGTGCGCAATTGAGGATCGACCGTCGGGCTTCTGTAGGATACTGCAAAATCCCCCACGTCTCTTTCACCAACCCGAACGCTCATCAGCGTCTCCCCCGGACGAACATCCGCATAGAACTGAGCAGGCAGAAACGCAGAGACCTCGATAACTGAAGTATCCTCGATACGAAGCACAGGTTTGCCCTTCTCTGGCATTTCTCCGACCTCGTGGTATTTCCTGCTCACAGTACCGTCTATGGGAGCATAGACTAGAGAGTCGCTGAGGTTCTTCTCTGCGATGGAAAGTGCTATTTCGGCCTGCCGCACGAGCTCCCTTTGGAGGTCCACAAGGCTTACTGAATGTTTATGAGCCGCCTTTATCTGCTTATGCTGGCTTTGGACTTGCTCGAAGGCGTCAGATGACACTGTGTTGCTCTTATGAAGCCGCTCATAACGCCGCAGGTCGAGATCGGCCTTCTCCAGCTGCGCGTCAACTTGCTCAAGGCCGGCCTGGGCCTCTCGCAGCGAGCACTTAGCCACCGCCAGGTCCTGACGACGAACATCAACTGCCCGCCGCAGATTGAGAGAGTCGACCTGAAAGAGCTTTGTCTTGCCGGCCACAACGTGGTCGCCTTCATCAACGAAAACCGCATCTATTGTGCCCTCGACCCGTGCCGAGACATCAGCGAAGTTCTTGGCCTCCAGATTGCCCTGCATAACGACCCGCCTCTCGAATGTCCGTTTGGAAATGGGGGTCAAGGCAACTCGCACGCGAGGTTGCTTAGCCGTATCGTTTTTGTCGGCGTTACCTTCCGAATCAGGACCACAACTGATAGTCACAGAACACAGGCACCAAAGTGCAACCAAGGCAAGAAGCATGGCTCGTTTATACTTGATATTCGCAAATGACATCTCTTCATTTCCCTCTTTTCGCAGCGTTTGTAGCATCCGGTCCCTTGCGAGTGTCAGCCTGACTTCGCGTGGAGAGACCATTAAGGAGCAAATCCGCGCACGCCAAGGCCTCCTTCTCACCAACGCCAACCCTATCCCCACCATCAAGAGCAGACAGGAGGTAACCATCCATGATTGCCATGATCAGCCGACCGGCAAGAACTCTGTCACATTGACGGAAGCACCCTTCGCGCATGCCCTCGTCCAGGATGCTGAGCACCATATCCAACAAAGTCTCTTGTATCGAAGCCTTGCGACGCTGAGCCGCCAAGGTACTCGCTGTTGCCTGATACATGATTGCTATCATAGCTTTGTTATCCTCAAAGCCCTTGAAAATAACAACTATGAGCGCTCGCAGCTTATCTGGCGGGCTTAGCACTCTCTCAGAAATGGCAACAATAGCTCTACGAATGGGTTCGAAGGTCATGTCTATGACGTGCGACAGCAAATCATCCTTATCCTTGACGTAGTTATACAACGTGCCGGTCGAAACCTCTGCCGCCTTCGCCACGCGCGCCATCGTCAACCCACCGAGGCCGCGATCATTCAGAAGTCCCACAGTCACCCTATAGATGGACCTCCTCATTATCTCGTCCCATTGTTCTTTTCTTAGCTCATTCAATCTTGCCATAACCCCTTCCTCAACACCCTGAATACCTATTCACTGCAATGACTGCCCCTTCATTTAAGTAGAGAAACAAATCAACATATCAGAAGTTCCTCATTCGCCAAATGACGGTCAACCGAGATCGACAACATAAGGATGCCGAATGCCGAGAGCTGCCTGCGGCTCGTGCGGGCGTTGGCAGTCGAGGTCCACGAAGATTGGATTGAGGCGACGCCGCTTTCGTTAGACCGGGTGTGGGACGGCCTTTCTGGCTGTCCTGGTCCATGCGAGGTCAATCACCATCAATCTGATTATCGGGGCGTTCGTGACAGCTTGATCCAGCGACCGCCTTCCGACCACCGAGGCTGTGTAGGGGCGGGGCTTGTCTCCGCCCATCTATATATTCGGGCAGACACAAGGCCTGCCCCTACATGTGGCATACCCCGCTGCGTCATCCCCGTAGAAACCGACTTATTGGACAGCCTCTACAATCTGCGTGATCTTTAGATAAATGCCGGGCCTCAAACGCTGAGCAGAGCCTCGGATTGCTTCAGCTGCTCGATAGCGAACCGGCAGGCAAAAGCCATTGCCTGCGACTCGGACTTGAGCCTGTCATCGCCCGCCTTGCTGCGATTACGCTGCTTGTGCCAGTCGATGAGCGGTGCTACGGGTTCACAGACCTGGCCCTCGGCGCGCAGCCCAAGAAGGCGTTTAACCTCCTTATCGCCGGCAGCCCCGTCCGGAGCGAGCGACTCGGCCTCAGTGAGCACTTTCTCGAGCTCCCGCCCAATTGAGGCGAGTTTTTTGGCGACGGTCTTAAGCTCCTGTTTCCCCCTTCTGCCGAGCTTCGGAGCCATGCTCTTGGTAACATCGACAGGTTCGGTGCAGTACCTCATTATTGCCTCATCGAGCGGCATGATCTCCACGCCGTCCGTCAAGATGCCCGCCTCCGAGGCGTTGATGCACTTGGCCTTGGTGCGCTTGATCTCCAGCGTGAACCACGTGAGCCAGCCCTGCATCCCGTCAGACATCTCCGTGGGTCGGCCGTGCATATCCAAGAGCGGCTCGTTGCCAGTTATGTCGCTCGTCCTGATGATCTGCTGTTTGGCCTTTTCCGCTTCAGTCAGCGTGTCCAGGGTGTTGAAAGTCGAGAGCTCAGAGAGCATGTCGTTTGAGACCATCGTGCCCTGGGCGTATGCGCGACCGTATGCGTAGGAGAAATCCTGCCCGACGAAGATTATGGGGTCGCAGCCCATCATTCTCGCAAGGTCAAAACCTAACACCGCGACCGTGGACCCAGAGCCCAAGGTGCCGAGGCGCTCGAAATAAGGCTCAATCGATTCCCAGACCTTGTTGTTCAGGTCGTTGCCGAGGAAGATGTGATCGGAGAAGAGCTCGATGACCTGTGGCGGCAGCCTCGTAACGCCGACCAGGCAGATGTCCGAGAGGTCGAGGCCCGAGAAATGGCGATAGGTGATGGGCTGTGCGTCGATGGCCTGGACGAAGTTCGGCCTTATGCCATGTGCGAGGAGCGGCCGGAGGCATGTATCGGCGGAGAGGATGATAGCTTTGCCCACGGCCTTACGCAGCCGGTCGATGTTCTTGTCCAGTGACGGGCCCGCTGAGACAAGAATGGCTGGCTTGCCGGGGAACTGGTTGAGCAGGCTTTTGACGCCTGGGCTTCTGACGATCTTGGGCAGGTTAAGCAGATTGTGCTTAAGCCACAGCCGGGAGAAGAACCGCACGGTGTTGACGTTGATCTGGACGATTCTGAGGACCCTGTTCAAGTTGTCTAGGACCTGCTTGTAGGTTGGGAATAGAGCGGCAGATGGGGGATGGATGACGATTTTTATGTTGTGGTATTTGAATGTCTTAAAGTCATCCTGAAGGGCTGGCATGATCTCGTGAAGATCAGTTCCAACGAATATCTTGACATCCGGCGGCGAGATGACAGCCCCCAGGTCGAAAACGTGCATCGCAGCCCGGAAGATGTCGGCGCTCTGCTCGATGATGAAGACCTTGCAGTTAGGTGGGACGCGCCTCATGGCTTCAAGGACGTGGTAGCCAAGCCCGAAGCCGAGGATAATGAGATACTCCGCCTCCTCGAGCTTGACCGTGGAGACATGCTTTATGGCCTCAGCCAGTGGGTCATGCTCGGAGTGCAGCAGCGTCACTTCTCCGTCTTTAGTGGTAACAGCGAGCGTTGGCCTCCCGCTTTCGGTTTGGCGGACGTTGAGGCTGAGCGTCTGAGGCGTTTCGGAAAGGCGGTCAAAAAGCCACTCGCGGCTGCGCCGGACGCGCTCCATGTTCTGAGCGAAGATCGAGCTGGGCGTCTGACCTGCCCCGTCCGGCCCCGTTTTTTTGACCAGATCGCGGGGGCGCGCTTGCGAGGCGATGATTCTCTTGGCCTTCTGTTGGGCTGATTCTTTTCGGCGCTCTGCGTCCGATTTATGTGCGGGCTTCTTGCGACTCATTTTTCCTGTCCTTCGGGTCTTCTTCTTTCCTGTAAAGGTTCAGTTTATTGCGAAGCGTTCGCACCGTTACGCCCAGTATTTCGGCCGCCTGTGCTTTTTTACCGTTCGTCTGCTCGAGCGTCGCGAGTATCAGTTTCTTCTCCGTCTCGGCTAGCGAGGTGCCGACTTCGACTTCGACCTTCCGTTTGGGTGAAGCCTCTTCAGCACCGCGAGTATTGACCATGGGTATTCGCTTTCTCCTCGCGTCCCAGATGAGGTCGTATATCTCGATGCGATCGGTCGTAGAAAGGACAACACCCCTCTGGATAGCGTTCTCCAATTCCCGGACATTGCCGGGCCAATCATAATCGAACACGAAGGCCGCCGCCTCCTCTGAGAGATACTTGGTTGGCTTGCCGATCTCCCGGCAATACATCTCGCAGAAGTAGTGTGAGAGCGTAACTATGTCCTCTTTGCGTTCCCGAAGGGAAAGAAGCTCGAGCGGGATGACGTTAATCCGGTAGAACAGGTCCTCGCGGAATCTGCCCTCCTCGACCCTTTCTACCAAGTTGCAGTTGGTTGTTACTATCACCCTTGTATCGATTGGAATGGGGAAACGGCCGCCAACGCGGTCAACCTCCCGCTCCTGGAGCACTCTCAGAAGCTTCGCCTGCAAAGTGAGCGGCATCTCGCCGATCTCATCTAGAAGAAGCGTGCCGCCGGTCGCCAGCTCGAACTTGCCCTGCCTAGACGAGTTGGCCCCCGTGAACGCGCCCTTCTCATACCCGAACAGCTCACTCTCAAGCAAATTGTCAGGGACAGCGGCGCAATTGATGGCGACAAAAGGATTCCGAGCCCTGCGACTCTCCTGATGAATCAGTCTCGCCACGAGCTCTTTTCCCGTTCCGGACTCGCCGGTTACGAGGACGGTCAGCTCGCTGAGGGCGATTCGTTTTGCAAGATACAGAATCTCCTTGAACGTCGGATTGCTCGTTACGATCTCGCGGAAGTCCTGCTGACGGGAAGCGAATACCTGATGTGTCTCAGCGGTCCCATCGGCAAAAGGCTCCTCGAACGCCCTTGAGAGCACCGTCTCGAGATCGGCCATCGCGAATGGTTTGCGAAGGAAGTCCAGGGCCCCCATCTTCATCGCGGATACCGCTGCGTCGATCGTTCCGTAGGCGGTGATGAGGACTACATTTGGGGCGAGATTGTCCCGCCGAATTCGCTCGAGCAGCGCCAGGCCGTCCAGCCCTGGCATCTTCATGTCGGTTATGATCATGTCATAGACGCGCTTTTCGGCCTCCTCAAGCGCCTTGCGACCGTCCGAGACCAGTGTCGTGTCGTATCCGGACTTCTCCAGCGCAGCGCGAAGTGCGCTTCTCATCTGCGGTTCATCGTCTGCGACAAGGATTTTCGGCGGCATGGTGGCTCTCTAATGTAGGCCGTCCTGGTGCGGCAGAGGCAGCGCTATGGTAAACTCCAGCCCTCCTTCAGGCGATTCCTTGACGAATAGGCATCCATCGTGTCTCTGCACTACGCGCTTGACTATGGAGAGCCCCAACCCGGTGCCCATTATCTTCGTGCTGAAAAAAGGCTCGAATATCCTGAGTATCTCACTGTCCATGAGACCCTTGCCACTGTCAACTATCGATACAGCCACATAGCTGCTGCACGGCTTCTTCGAGGATAGTATCGTGTGTCCATACCCAGCAAAGCAGCCTGACTCTGTCAGATGCGTTGACACGCTCAGACGACCCCCCTCCAACATCGCCTGCGCCCCGTTCAAGATGATATTAGAAAAGGCCTGCTTCAAAAACCTCGGGTCACCCATTACCTCTATGTCCCCGGCCAAAAGATCAGTTGCGACCTCGATGTTGCTCTGGTTGATCGCATAGGTGGCAGACTCTATGGCCTCCCGGAGAACATCGTCGATGTGCACCTTTGCGAAATCTGCCTCCGGCGAGCGAGCGTATATCAGCATGTTCGTGATCGAGGCGTCGAGAGTATCGACTGTCTCCATGATGTGAGTGGCCAGGTCCTTATCGCTACCACTATTCTCAAGGTTGCGCTCTAGGATTGATGCGAACAGCTTGATGCTCCCAAGCGGATTACGTATCTCGTGAGCCAGGTTCGCGGCCATCTCGCCCATGGCGGCGAGTCTGGCGTTCCTTCGCAGCTGGCTCTCGAGCTCCTTGAGGCGCGTAACATCCGAAAACGAGATGACTTGGCCGACTGGCCTGCCATCGAGCTCGGTCATGGGCGAGACATTGAAGGATAGAGAGAGTTCGTCTCCAGACCGAGATTTTAACTCGCACACCTTGCCATCTGAGTCGTTTAGGTCGAAATCGTCCCCAAACAGCTCCCAGTATCGAAGTCTGACAGCCTCGCTTGGCGAAAGGCCCAAGATAGTAGAGGCAGCTTTATTGAACGTCGTGATCCTTCCCTCGAGGTCAACCGACACCACGCCGTTTTGGATGCTCTGAAGCACGTTGTTGAGGTAGTTCTTGACAGATTCGAGCTCGGCGAGATTTTCCTTGAGCTGGGCGTTCTTGAGCTTGACCTCGAGGTTGAGCTCCCTAACCTGTTGCTGAAGCGACTCGTAGGCTCGTTTCATGGAATCCGAGGCGTTGCTGAACGAGTCAAATGCTTTGGTGAGAAGGTCTATGCCTTCCGTTTGGGGCTTTTTGGAGGGACCGTCAGGCATGGGTCAACCGGGACTTCTTTCTGAGGTTGGCCAGTCTGTCCGCAAGCGATGCCAGGTGAGCAAACCGGGCGTCTTGCGAGGAGAGCATCCTGAGCGAGAGCTCCTGCTTGAGATGAGACATTCTCTCGATGCAGTCGGACATCCGCTCCAGCTGAACGGCCGCTGCCTTCCTATCCCTCTCGTCGGGCAGGCCGAGCTCCGCAGGAAGTCTAAGCAATGCCGTCATCTTGTCCATTATGCGGCGAGATTCGTTTCCCAATCTGTGCTCTTTGGGGACCATTTTGAACTCTCCGATCGCCTCGTCGAGGCGGTGGGACAGTCCGAGCGTGATGCCGAGGAAGAAGTGGGCGTCGGCAATCCCGTCCACAAGCCTGATCGCCTTGCGCAGGCTGGTCTCGGCATGGTCAAGGTCTTGCCTCAGAATTGCATTGATGCCGTTTGCTAGATGGTCGGCATAGCTGCCAAGAAGGGACTTGGCGATCCTAATATCCATGGCGCAGTGCGGACACACACGAGGCGCCGTGTCGAGTTCCCGTTTGCAGTTAGGGCAGCGCATTCGGGCCTATTATCAATTGCACAATGATGTAACCGTGCAGTCGGGTTGCAGCACAAGACCGAGGCATCAATCGGCTAGCTCACCCTCGTCGGTGGCCTCGTCCTCCGACTCATCAACGTGCCCGTAGGCGTCCTCAAGGTCGAAGAGCAGCTCCGACAGCTCGTCGCTTCTCTCGAGCACATCGTCTGACTTGTTGAGGCTCATTGCGATCTCAATTTCATGTATGAGCTCGCGAAGCTTCTTGACCTCCATCTCGGTTACTCTGAACTCCATCCCCTCTGCCCGCGTGATGAGCGCCATGGCCTCCCGGTAAGTGTCCGGCAGGGCTTCCTTACGGGAACTTGCCTCCTCGGCCAGCTCTTCCAAGTTGTCCTTGGCCCGAACGATCTCCTCGTCCGAGAGCCTGGTCTTGGACGCCTCGATGGTGATCTGGTTACCCTTGCCTGTCTCAAGGTTAGTTGCGGTTACAGTTAGTATCCCGTTATTGTCGATGTCGAACTTCACGCGAATCGTCTGCGAGCCGGGCGGGCCAGGAGGAATGCCATCGAGGATGAACGTGCCGAGCCTGATGTCCTCAGAGGCCACTTGGCTCTCGCCCTCCACGACGTTGATCCTAACTCTCGGCTGATTCTCCACCACGGTCGTGTAATCCTGGCTCACGCTGGTTGGGATGAACGAGTGCTTCGAGATAAGCATGTCGAATGTGTCGCCGATCGTCTCTGTCCCGAGCGAATGAGAAAGGATGTCGGAGAGCACCAGCTCCTTGATCTGGCCCGTGATTAGCCCCGCCTGAACTGCCGCGCCCAAAGCCACGCACTCGTCAGGATCAATGTTCGTCGAGGGCTCTTTCTTCATCCGGCTTCTGATCATTTGCCTGACAAGCGGAATCTTGGTCGAACCGCCAACCAGAAGCACCTGACTTATCTCCTGGTTTGTAAGTTCAGAGTCCTCCAAGGCCTGATTGGTGAAATCTATCGTCCGATCCAAATAATCCTTGATCAGGTCCTCGAGCGTTAACCGGGTGATCTCCTTCGAGAGGTTTATTACCTCCTTGCCTTTGCTGGCTATCGCGGGGATACTGATGACGGCCTTCGCATTCGATGAAAGCTCTATCTTGGCCTGTTCGCAAACCTGTTTCAGCTGCTGCATCACAACAAGGTCCTTGCGCAAGTCGATCCCATACTCCTCCTCGAACCACGCCAGGACCCAGTCAACGATCCGGTGGTCAAAGTCCGTCCCCCCGAGATGCGAGTCTCCTGTCGTCGCGATTACTTCCATTATCCCCGGATTCACCTCGATTATCGAAACGTCAAACGTCCCACCACCGAGGTCGTAAACCAAGAGCATCTGGTCGGAGCGCCGGTCAACGTCGTAGGCGAGCGCGGCGGCCGTGGGCTCGTTTATTATTCGGCGGACAGTAAGCCCAGCTATCTCCCCAGCGTCCTTTGTTGCCTGCCGTTGGGCGTCCTGGAAATAGGCCGGAACGGTGATCACGGCGTCGGTCACAGACTCGCCCAGGAACAGCTCAACGTCGTCCTTGAGGCTTCTTAAAATCGCAGCAGAGACCTCCTGAGGCGAGTATTCGCGGTCCAGAAGGGTCACGCGATAGTCTGTCCCCATTGAACGCTTGATCTCCGCAACAGTTCGTTCTGGGTGGACCACAAGCTGCCTCTTGGCCTGCTCGCCCACGACTACCCTGGTCTTGCCCTTCTCCTCAAATAGCCCCACGACTGATGGAGTAACTGGCATACCGTCTCTGTTTGGGATTATCCGCGGGGACCCGTTGTCGATTATGGCTACCGCCGAGTTGGTTGTGCCTAAGTCTATTCCTACTATGAACCCCATGGGGAACTCCCATTCACTTGTTTTTGATTATCCGCAGACAATAACTTTTGCCGGCCGCAACACCTTATCGCCGATCGTAAACCCACACGACACTTCCTCCAAAACAACGCCATCCTTGCAGCCAGCCACTTTCTTTATGTCCGCACAATCATGCACGGACGGATCAAACATCTCACCTATCGCTTTAATGCGACGGATGTCGTGCGCCATAAACGCCCTTTCCAGCCTTGAGACAACCATCTCAAGCCCCTCATAGAGACCACGGGTGGTGTCATTCTTAACGTGCTTCATAATACGAGAAAGATCGTCAATCACAAAGAGAAAATCCTTTATCATGTCTGACCTGAGGGCTTGGGACATCTCATCCTGAACCTGCTTCCCGAGCCTCGCAATATCTCGCCTCAGCGAGGCGACAACGGCCTGAAGTTCTCTGACATCCTTATCCCCTGCACTAGACGGCCTAAGCCCCTCGACTATCGAGGACTTCAGTTGCTTAACTACCTCTGAAACCTCCTCGACCTCAACCTCCAACGACGCCTTGATGAATGAGCGAAGCTTGATTATCTCCGTGGCTGTTCTGCGGGCTATGTCCAGCTCAGCCCGGACATCCGCAGCGTTCGTCTCCGGCGTGGGTAGAGAGTCAAAACGCGGGCCGGTCGCAAGCTCCGACACTGTCTCTTTCAGAAAGTCCTGCAGCTCTTTCTCGCGAAGGGACAAAAGCTCGCTCCGGTCGAGATTACCCCCCGCCAAACGACCACCCACGAAGCTCAGACCGTGAGATTTCAGGGCGAGACCGTTCTCTGACAGGACCGCCCCAACCAGTTTGTCTGAGACCTGCACCGCCGTGTCGGATTTCAAGGGCCGGTCTTCCGGC
>DATLAJ010000181.1 GCA_035527515.1 bacterium | reverse complement strand
TCGTGCGCGCGTGCGCCTGTGCGCTTGTGTGTTCGGCCCTTCGCGCAGCGCGCTGCCGAGATCGCTTGTGCCGGCGTGACATCAGACGCTGCCTCCCGGTGAAATCTTCAGGAGCTTCACGCCGAGCCCCTTCTTGCGGATAGCGCCCCGCGACGCCGCGAACATCGCGGCGTCGATCTGGTCGGGCAGCGGGTGCTGCTCGACGGAGCCGCCATCGCCCGACGCTCGGCGTGGGCCGGTGGCGTTCTGCTCAAGGGCGTCGTTGATCGTGTCGTCTGCCATCCTGCGGCCTCAGAGTCAGGCGAACAAAAAAACGCGCAGTGGGCGGTGCACCACTGCGCGTTTTCTGTTCGGTTGAGCCCGGGGGATCAGGCCGGGCAAGAAAGCAAATCGTCTATGGTGATTATATCAGGAGAGGAGGGTCGTGGTCAAGCATGAAGAAGGGAAAAGAAAGGCGGAGGAGAGAGGAGGTTCCAGATGTGGAAGTTGCGGGGTACTGCCGGAGGAGCCTGAACGTTATCGTACGTGGACCGGGGAGTGTGTTGCTTTTCGTCAACGCATGTCGAAGAATCGCAACATGCGACATAACCAATTGTGCTGCATTACCTTAGCAACACTAACAGGCGGTTTTTTCGCGAAATCATGTTCACTTTTTTACACGCTGGTGTGAACCGCGAGGGGGTGTCCATATTAGATGGCGCCTATTGTTGCCTGCTGTAACCTTCTGTGCCGCAATGAGTTATGATGAGTAGAGGACTTTTATTGAAGGATTCTGAATCATTTGGCACGGAATTTGCTCATCCCTCCAACGGAGACTGGGCGTGGCGACCTCAGCCGAACACTGGGGATGCTCAGGTTGCCCGGATTCGTTCACCCCTTCCGAACCCACCAGAGCCCGTTATGAAGGTCGACAGGAGGCAACATCATGATGAAAAATGCTTTCATCGCATTCTCAATCCTCTCCATTTTTGCCCGTTTTGCAGCCTCGGCCGAATTCATCGTGAAAGGGCCCTTTGAACTCAATAGGGCGAACTCCAGGTTTGTGCAACCGCCAAGTGGGACCATCCAGGTACAGATCTGGGCAGAAGGCTTCACCAGAAACGTGAAGACGCTTCAGATCCGACTGAAGTTCATTGATAAGGATCAGAACGATAGGGTTCCAGATTGGTTCTCTATCGCCAGCGGCAACTTCTTAGGCTATGCAGTGGTGCCACAGTTTGCCACGGGTGGCACTGCAGATTACGCAACTCCCACTTATTTCACCTTCGAGTTCGCTACAGCACAAGACCTCTCTACCCAACAGCACATTGTAACTGTCAGCTACGACTACTCTTCAACGGCGTCCGTCTCCCCATATAGGATCGTGATAGACCAAGACCCGGATTCCTCATTTATGAAGGATGAGGACGGGAGGAATATGGATTTCGTCCAGCGCGATGGCCACTTCACGATCGGCGCAAACACGTGGATTGTGGATAACAGCGGGCAAGGTGATTTCACTACAATCCAGGCCTGCATTGATGCGCAAACTACAGTCGACGGGGACTTAGTGCTTGTTCAAGACAGCGGCACCGCGTATTCCGGTTCGGGCAACCGGGACATCTCACTCCTCGGCAAGGAAATCATACTGGCATCCTACCCATCGGGCGATCCCTCAAATTGCACGATCAACTGCGGCGGCAGCCAGAGCGGACCTCACAGGGGGTTCTATTTCAATACGACAGGGGAAAGTCCAAACACGCTCCTTGACGGATTCTCCATAACCGGAGGTTACGTTGTCAACACCGTGGGAGCCGATTCCATTACGGACAGGGGTTCAGCCATCTATTGCCGTCTTTCATCGCCGACCATTTCCAACTGCAGCATCTTCGGCAACACGGTCCGAAACGAATCAGCATATCCTGTCGTAGGTGGGGCAATTTCAATATATGATTCCTCGGCAATCATAGTTGATAACGTAGTAACCCAGAACGTCTCGGACACAGGCTCAGGTGGCGCTCTTGTGTATGGGGGAGGAATCTCCTGCGTAGGGGCTGGTTCAACCCCTTGGATACAGGATAATGTCATATCTTATAATTCCTCCAGCGACGGAGGCGGCGTTTATTCATCCGGGGGCTCGTCGCCCTCTATCATTAACAACACTATAGTTCACAACTCTGCGAACATGAATGGAGGAGGACTACTTTTTCAGCAGACTGGTGTTACAACGCGCGCATCGCATAATCGCGTTGAATACAACACCGCCCCTATGGGCGGAGCTATTTTCATCAGGGATGCCGGACCAACAATTCTCGGGAATGAAATTACATACAATATTTCCCAGCTCGGAGCGGGCCTTTGTATTGAGTCAAGATTGTTAGATATTGAAGCACCCATAATATCCTGCAACTCCTTCGAGTCAAATTCCGCAATAGCAGGCATCGGGATACTCATAGCTTACCCTCGTTGAGCAATCAAAATCTTTTTATTCTCCAGATTGAGGGCTGCGTTTTCTCCAACAATCTTCCGGTGGATTCGAATAGTTTTCCAAATGGCTCTGCACTTAATGTGCTTCCTCCGGGGGCGTATCGTTCTGGTCTTCAGATAATAATCAGTAATTGCACTATTGTGAACAACGCGGGCCTTGCATTAAGTGCTGTTGGCGGTAGTTTAGTGAGCAATTCCATCTTATGGGGAAACGGATTGGATTACAATAACGCGAGCATCACCTATTCATGCTTCAAGGATGCAGTCGGCGGCACATTCGCTCACAATATCAACAGCTTCCCATACTTGAAGACCGACGGTTCGTTTGGTTTGGAGAGCTACTCGCCATGCATCGATTCGGGAAATCCGTTCACATTTGTCAGCAGCGGGCAGATGGACATACTGGGAAATAGCCGCAAAGTTGGTGTTGCGGTTGACATGGGTGCTGTGGAGGCGGGACAGAAAAGCAGTACATCATCCGGTGGCCTTCCAATTGATTGGCTTTCCCATTACAGCCTAACAGGCAATGATGCCCTTCCGGGTGCCGACCCGGACTCCGATGGCTTATCCAACTCTGAGGAGTACCAACGAGGATCTGATCCCACCATTGGCAACCCTGTCAGCGATGTTTATGTGGACATGCGATCTACCGCTCAGTCCGAGACTGGACTCATCGCGGCTCCCTTCAAGACTATCCAGCAGGCCGTCGGAGCATCCAAGGGCGGAGAAACGATACGAGTTGCCCAGGGGACGTACTCTGAAAGCCTACTCGTCTCGGGCAAATCCCTGAACATCCTTGGGGGTTATCAAGGTTGGGATGAAGGTTCTGGGACTGAGGTATTTTCAGATGGTGATCGTAACTATACGACAATCATAGATGGTTCGGGATCTACAGGCAAGTCAACGTGCTCATTCTACGGCAGCCTTAATTCTTCACTTGATAAGTTCACGATACAAGGTGGATCTGGCAGGAAAGGAGGAGCAGTCGGCTGTATAGGTTCCTCCGTGTCGATAACAAACAACATAATCCTATCGAACTCTGGAACACTAGGCGGGGGAATCTATGTTGAAGGAACCGGCCTTGTCTATCCCGAAGTCATAGGGAACGTAATCCACGGCAACTCTGCAACCACTGGCGGCGGGATCTACGCCACAGATACAACCATCAGCATCTACAACAACACGCTGTATTCCAATACCGCGGCTTTCAAGGGGGGGGCAATCTACTGCTCCAATGGCAGGCCTTCGATCTGCAATAACCTCATTGGCCGGTCGAGCCTCATGACTGTCTCACCAAACCTTGAAAACACTGCTGAAATGGGAGCTGGGATATATCTCTTCATGTGTTCTGGCGGTACGGACGGCAATTTCATTGGCACAAATGCCATCAATGGCGGCGCAGCCTGGGGCGGCAACGTTATTGCCGGCAACATAGCGGCCGCCGGAGGCGGCGGGATGTGTATTGACTGTTGCACGAATATTCAGGTTAAAAGCTGCGTGATTTCCGATAATGACGCCAGCCAAGGTGCGGGCATTCTCATCTTGTCATCTCAGGGAACAGAAATCAAGAACGACACTGTTTCTAACAATACATCGCGATAGGTTAACCGC
>DATLAJ010000180.1 GCA_035527515.1 bacterium | reverse complement strand
AAACTGGTGAATATGTGCTCAGCATCTTCATTCACTGTTGGGACCACGAGGTCATGCGTTCCCTCAAGCCTGTCAGCAAGGTACGAACCATTACGATGCCTTATCGCAGACAGACCATCTATTCGTCGAAGCTGCGAGGCGCCAACATCGCCCTGAACTGATGTCAACTTCCTGAAATAATGACCCGGAATGCTCGTCATCGGCGCCACCGGTTCCCTGAAGGACTCCTCGATCGGGTCCTTCCCAAAAAGACGAAATCCGCGGAGCGCCGGCCAGAGAAATGAACCGAAAATGCACCTGTTTGTCGCAATCTTCATCGCAGCACCGCTGACCGCCGCCTTCAATACCTCAGCGCGCGCAAGCGGCGTGAAATCGTGCATCGCAGTTCGTATTCTCTCTGCCACCTTGGGGTCCTTGCACGTTATTATCCCACCACCAAGCGTTGTGAAAGGCTTAGTCGGACCGAATGTGAAGTATCCAATATCACCAAAGCTCCCTGTTCTCTTACCCTTGAAGCGCGCGCCACACGATTGAGCGCAGTCCTCGATGACAACTAGGCCATACTTGTCTGCTATCTCCCGGACACGGTCCATATTGACTGGCTGACCATAAAGGTGGGTGGGGACAATGGCGCGGGTCTCGGAAGTTATCCTCTTCTCCACCTGATCAAGATCGATCAAATAAGTCCTTGGCTCGATATCGATAAACACCGGCACGAAACGCATATAGGCGATCATCGCTGGTATGCTAAAGAACGTCAAAGACGGAAGCATTATCCCAGCCCCCTTCGCTAACCCGAGGGCAGAGAGCGCGAGAGAAAGCCCCATCCTTGCCGATGGCACCGCAATCGCAGTTGAGGCGCCTATAAACTTAGCGAATTCAGCTTCAAAATATGAAACTCTCAAGTCGCTGAACGCGCTGTCCTTGAACGTCTGCCTGAAAACTGTGAACAGCTCGTCACAAGATAATGATGGCTTAAAGCGCGGAATCGCCCTTATCAACAATCAACCACCGTCCATATCATCGATCTACAATCTTCTCTATGTTAAATTACATCAAAACCATAACAAACAGGTTGAGATATGTCAACTACACAGCGTGAAGAGCCTCCTATGGCCGTTGTCCTAAAACTCACAACATCAGCATCAAGAACCGCTATCACTGCTCGCGTAGTTATATCCCTTAAGGCTGAAATGATAGTGTGCCTCCCATCTGACACCTGCTATGGCCTAAGCTGCCTCGCCACATCGCAGACGGTGACCGCCAAACTAGCCCAAATCAAAAACCGTAGCGCCTCAAAACCATTCATTCTCATCACCCATAACGTTCAAATGGCCAGACATTACGTTAAGGTTTGGAGCACCGAGGCACAGGCAATAGCAGGAGCTTTTTGGCCTGGCCCCATCACGATTATATTGCCATTTAGCCAACACCAAGCATGTCCAATCGCTCACAACTCCAATACTATTGCGGTCCGTGTGCCAGGGTCTGCGATCCTTAGAGAAATAATAAGGACAGTAGGTTGTCCACTCTGGTCAACAAGCGCCAACGATCCTGGCAGACCGTGCGCCACCTCAATACGTGCCGTCCCGGTTCACCTCCAAGAGCACATTGAGCTAATGCTCGATGTCGGCAAGCTCCCAGGCCAAGAGCCAAGCACTGTCATTGACCTGTCAAAAAGGACGCCCACTATCCTAAGAGAAGGCCCAATCAAAGCTAAAGATATTATCTCAAGAACCAACATCCAATTGCTGAACGATGATGTTGACAGATAGGCTGATAACTTCCTGTAACTTCATCACAAGGATTTGCTGGCGGTCCTCAGCTGAAGAAAAGCTCATCAAACCAGTAAAAAAAGTGTAAAAAAGATCACCCCTCGCCTAGCCAGTTATCAGCACGTTCTTAAGACAAGTTCTGCCCAGTAGGCACAAGGTAAGGCTGAAGTTAAACTTACAGGAAATGAACAGAAGAGAATGAGCGAGCACTGCTAAATAGGAGCTGTTTGTTCAACTCTAACAGGGCTTTCTATTACTTTGATTAAGGTACCTAGTAAGCTCCTTTACCAATAATAACAGCTTTAATGGTTTTCAAAAGAATGATGAGGTCCATAAGTATTGACCTATTCTTGATGTAGTAGAAGTCGTACTGGAGATTCTGCTCAAGAGGGAGATTTTTTCTTCCAAACACTTGCCATAGGCCTGTTATTCCAGGCTTCACGTCGAGCCGCTTTCTCTGCCATCTATCGTATTGAGCTACAATAAATGGCATCTCAGGTCTTGGGCCGACGAGGCTCATGTCACCGTTGATCACGTTCAGAAGCTGTGGTAGCTCATCGAGGCTCGTGCGTCTGAGGACTCTCCCTACTCTTGTAATACGTTTATCTTTCTTGTGAGTTGGTGAGTGTTCAAAAGTATTGACATTAGAAAACATAGTTCTAAATTTACAGATCGTAAACTCTTTACCCTTTTCACCGACTCTAGTCTGCTTAAACAGGACAGGACCTTTCGTGTCGAGCTTTATGGCCAGGGAGATTATGATCCAAAGAGGTAGTGACAGAAGTAATATGATTACTGCGAAACAGAAGTCCATAACTAATTTTGATAGGTGCCTTAAAGCACTCGTCCTTGGCCCTGTTAGATCAATAATGGGAGTGTCGGCAACATTGTCTATTTCAGTTTTACCAGTCATTATTCCAAATAAATCTGAAACTATCCTAAATGAGGTCTCTGTCTCCTCACAGCCTGCTACGATGTTTAGTATCTGATCGTGATCCATATTAGGTTTTGCGAAGAATACTTCTTTTGCCTGGAATTTATCGATGATTTGTGGTAACTGGTGTATGTAGCCCAAAAAAGGTAGGCCAAGAACTGTCCCGGTCATACTGAGCGATTTATCGTCATCAACGATACCAATTATTTGGTATCCCAGGTCCTCAGCCCTCTTCATCCTATCTATAATCAGCGTCGCGGTCTCACCTGCTCCCACAATAATTACCCTGGTTTTCCCATATCCTTTCTTCATGCGCTTTCTTTGGAAGTATCTTATGCTCGCTCTGGATGAGCCGACTAGTACAATATTGCAGACCCAAAATGAGAGCACAATGAGCCTTGAATAGTCGAACTTCCTAAGAAAAGAGGCGGCCATTATTATTACGACACCGAAAGTTATCGCTCGAACGATCTCCCGGAACTCACCCATTCCCGAGATGCCCCTTCTTGGCCTGTAAAGCCCCTTACTCGAGAATATGAACACCCATAGAATGCAGACAAACGGGATTGTCCAGAGATATGTAGTAATGTCATGCAGAAAGGGTGTTACGAATCTTGTGTCTTCAAGTAGATTGACCCTTATCCAGTAGGTAAGTATTATGGAGATTATGGTTGAAAGAGTGTCAGAGAAGACCAATAATACCCGGATTCTCGAGTCGCTTCCTGACATTTCAATCCTTACTTACGCCCTAACTCTCGTAACCTGTTGTGTGAAACTGAAGATATATCAAGAGCACATTCCGATGAGCGTTTAACAGGATGTGGTTACTCTATCTTGGCTTGTTCGTGCTCCAAGTCCCGAGTCACCATTAGAGAAGCCCCGTCCAATGATGCACTGCAGAAGCCTCTCGGTTTCCGGAGTTTATAGCCCACGAGAACGAGGTTCTTGTAGGCATTTTGAGGTAGGCCCTGGCGTCTTATAGACTGGTTTATTGCATTGCTGAGAACCGGGCTGATCTCGGCCGGCTTTGAGCCTGAGTATGCAAGCACAATCACCGAGCCGTTCTTAAACCCATCGATGGCTTTAGCCAGTGCGAGAGGATCGTCTTTGCTCAACGTCTTTGCACAGAGGAGAGCGCCGGTCTTTGGATCGACGGCCGATAGCGTCCATGTATTGCTACCTAATACAACTCTAACTCCGTTTACGTAATGATAGGACACGCCATTTGAAGCTGCTACGAAGATCGTGTCTATGCAGGTTAACTTGATGTCTTCAACTATCTCCTCGAGGCGCATCACTCTCGGAATTGGTGAGATCGAGGCTCCCGACAGGTAGGCTTTGTGGGCTGCGTTGTAGTTGTGCATTTTTGCCAAGAGAATTCCCTTTGCGAAATAGGCATTAGGATTCTCCAAAACGGAGAGACTTTTGTCGAACGCCGACAGAGCCTGCTCAGGCATTGAGCACTGGTCCAAGCGCTTCCCTAGAGCCACAAAAAGTCCCGGGTCTGTTGACTGAAGCAACGGCACAACTTTCTCGCGGAAGCTCTCATCATAAAGAGGCAGTCTTCTGACGAAAGACACATTGCCTTCTGAGAAAAATGTTGAAAGTTGTCGGGCGCATTCTGACCAGAGCTGCTGTTTACATAGCGAGAGGATGTTTAAGAACTCTGCGGTCTTATTCCTTCCTGCGACCGCGATAACGCTCTTGTCCCAGCCGGTCTGCTCAAGAGCTTGCCCACTCTTCACACCCTTTGCGCCGATGAGCGAGTACGAATGTCTGAAGCCTGCCGGGAAGAGCATTCCCCGCGTTTTCCTGTCTCTTTTTTCGATTTCCACGCCACAGATTTCTGAGATTTGCTGTGCCCACGATGTATCCAGCGTCAGTCCGTTTTCGGCGCCGAGAGAATTGAGGCACTCGTTAATTGGTCTCGTTGCTCTATATGCTCCGTCGCTAGAGACAGCCACAGCCACAATGGTGGATACCTTGAGGGATTCGATCAGGGCTTTGAGCTTCGATTCAGTCGAAGGGTCATCTGCGGGCACAAGGTTGACAGAATTGAGCAGTAGTCCACTGGCGTGGTCAATGGCCGCGATGTTGAACCCGGGCATCTGGTAGGACACCTGCTCACCATCAACGAAGATGTCCCCCTCAGGGCCATGATATGCCCCGCTGCTGACCGAGACTATATCGACAGGGACAGCGGGTCCCCTCTCGCATACAGAGCCCTCTCTTAGCTCGGCAATAGGGACTAGGGTTACGTGCGATATTGCGAACTTGCGCAAGTCAGCTCTTCGTGCATTCGATTCAGCCTTGAGCGAGAAGACATCGTGAACCAGCTGCAAGCTATGGACGTCTGCCGAGAGAATCAGCACCTTGCCAAATTGCTTTTTGCCAGGCTCAAGAGGCACCACCTCTATGGGCTTGCCATCGAGTAACATAACGATGACCGACCGGAAGCGCCCTTGTAGGCCAAAGGGCGTGATCTCGAAGGACAGAAAGTAAGCACCAGACTCGCCAACGTCCAGTGCGAGTGTTGCGCCGTCCAAACAGCCGGTCTCATTGTGACGTGCGAAGCTATCCTTGTCCAGTCCCGAGGCTAGTGCCACTCTTGACAGGTTTCCGTCAGAAAAAAGCAGCGGCATTTCCGGGAGCGCCTCATTAGCGCAATGCGAGTGGCTGGGCGAGCGCGAGAGCGCGTTGGCAAGCGCCTCAAGTTCCATGTCGGAGGCTAGACCAAAGTTCTTCTCTATGATTGCAGGGAGCTTTGTGTGCTTCTCTTTGGCCGAAGAGTTGCTGAGGAGATGGATGATGCTGCCAACATGACTGCTGTTGCTAGAGAGCGCCTTTTTGAAGGCTTTGCCTGCGGACTTCTTTTCTCCTAACGCCTCTGCCAGCAAACCTGTCGTGTAGCTCGTCGAGGCGCTTCTGCCCATGCTTCTGAGGTAGCGCCTAAGTTTTGGCCAGACGTTGAGGAGCTCGTCGCGGATGTCATCGTCCGAGGTGTCGGCGCACCACGAAGAGGCCAAGGTCTCACTTAGGTTCCCCAGGGCCGCAGCCGCCCCGATTCTCCCCATTATGCTCGACTGGCTGCAAGCGGCAAAGGACGAGACGATTCTGTAAACGTTTAGTGCGTGCTCGAAATCACCCTTGACGAAAAGCGCATACGCCAAGACTGAGAGCACTGGCTGAAGTGTCTCGGCCATTGGGTCGGCCGCGGCCGCGTTCCCAAGAGCGTTCACCGCCTCTTCGTTCTTGCCCGCTGCAAGAAGAGAGGACCCGAGCTTCCATAGGATTCTGTGAAGGTCGTCCGACCGAGCTATTGAGAGAACTGTTTTACCATATGCAGCTATTGTGTCGTTCGTCATACCCATGGTGGAGTAAACGTCGCCGAGCTTCTCCAGAATCTGGGCATCGCTGGAGTGAGTGGCCAACGATTTTTTGATAATCCTCACTGCTTCTTCTGGTTTGCCAACACGCTCAAGGACCTCGACCAGGTCCAGGAGACTTTCCTTATCGTCCGGGATGATCTGGCTCCAGGCATCTGTGCCAACGAGCCCTTTCATCACTAGCCTCTCCCACAAGAGCGGGGTGCCTATTCTTAATGCTTGTTTGAGCAGATTCATGCCCTCCTCGCTGCGCCCAGAATCGATGACCTGAATGGCGTCTGATGCCCAGAAAGTGGCGATCCTGAATCTGTCGAATCTCTCTGAGACATCAGGGGCAAAAGTGTCCTTGACCGCAGCCGAGGTCGCGGGAGACGTTGCGGATGTGTCCACAACATCCGTAACACCGACATCCACAACGTCAGTGATGCTTGTGTCTCCGAATTGCTGAAGTGCGAGGCGGCCGTAAAACCATTGGGCGCCGACTTTTTCCCATATTTCCGTCTGCCTTTGTGGAATCCTAACAGGGGCCCCAGGGATCGCGATCGTGAAGCTGATCTGGGCCTCAGCAAGATTCTCATCGCAATTGACGGTGATGACATCAACCATGAAATCAGTGATAATTGGCACGGACGCTCCGCCTCTGAACGGTATCATGTCTTCGGACTGCAGCTTTTTGCCCGAGGAGGAGGCCATCATCGAGGCCATCTTTCTCCTGTCACCGGCCGCCCTGGCGCGCCACAGCTCTTCCACCCTTGAATAGAGATCGGCAGCCTCTCTCATCCTTGCGTCTGACATCGGCCCGACGAGGGCCGACGACACATGCCCAGACCAAAACAGACCGAGAACTAGCAGGGACACCAGCAAGAACCGCTGAGGAGAAGAGAAGCTAATCAGAGGACCTCGCATTATTCGATTCTCATCATCAACGTTGACGCCACGCCGCCTTCAATCTTCTGTGCGACCACTAGTTTGAACTTTTCTCGCTTGACTTAGGTTCCGTGTCTCCAAGGTTTGGCGCCCACTGTGGTGGGAGCTTGCTGGCGACGGTCTCGATCTCCTTGAGCAAGGATTCTGGGGGGGAGAGCGCCAATGCGGCTTCGAGCTCTTTCTTTGTGAGAGCGAACTTTCCTTGCTCCCGATAGGTCTCGGCAAGATGCACACGGATTGCCGCCTCGCCTACTTTGTCTTTCTTGGGTAGGCTCGCAAGCGCGTCCTCACAATACTTGATGGAGGCATCCAGGTCGCCCAGCCTTCGCTTCAAAACCGCCATTTGGTCGAGCAGTTTTGGCTTTTCATACTGATTGGCAAACGAGAGAGCTTTCTCGCAATAACCCTCGGCCTCGGCCACCCCCTCCCCGGTCGTGATCGCATTCTCGATTAGATGAAGGTAGGCGTCCACAGACCTGGGATCGACCTCGATCGCTTTTCGGTAAATCTCTTCAGCTCGTTTCCCCTTGCCAATACGGTTGTAGAACTCCCCTGACCTGACCAACAGAACTGCGTTGTCGGACGCAAGCGCCATCGCTTTGTCGTAGTTTTGGCCTGCCAGATCGCTCTCGTTGAGCTTCTCGTATAGCATCGCCAGGTTGTAGTAAACCGCGAAATCGTTTGGGAAGTCCTTTTGAGCCTTCAGGGCAATAACCTTTGCCTTCGAGTATTGGCCCTGTAGGTAATAAACGTCGAACAGACCTGTGATTGCCAAAGAGCTGACCTGCTTGTCTGCCGGATTCATATCGACGACTTTTCTGTAGTATTGCTCCGCCTCATCGAGTTTGGTCAGCTGTTTTTGCATGTTTGCGTAGTTCACGACGACTGTGGGATCGTTTGGGGCGAGGTCGAGCGATCGTTTGCCGGCGACCAGTGCCTTCTCTATCTGATGTTCGCCCATGTAGGCCGTCATGAGGAATGACCAGTACTTCGCGTCGCCGGGACTCGCGTCCGTGATCTGTTCAAGAAGTGGGACTGCCTCCTTCGTCCTGTTCTGGCGCTGATACACTGAGGCGAGATTCCGGAGAGCTTTGGTGAGGCCTGGCTTGAGCCGTAAGGCCTCTTTCAGCTCTTGCTCTCCCTTCTGCTCCTGGCCAAGCAGAACATAGCAAAAACCCAACCCGTTATGAGCTTCCGCATTCTTGGGGTCCGCGGCTATTGATTTATTGAACGCATCGAGGGCCTCGTGATACTTGCCCTGTTTGCCGAGCGTCCGGCCAAGCTCGGAGTATTTGCGCGACTGCTCGCTGCCCTCTCCTGCGCAGCCCGACAGCACTAAACCCACAGCTAGAACGCATGCTAAGACCGCACAGCAGCAGACTCTGGCCTCCTTATCTGAGAGCAATTGAACCTCCTTAGATCAAAGCAAAAAAAAGCCCGACTAACAAGCCGGGCATAAACTCTAAATAATCGTAAATCCACCAGTTAGGCTAGAATCCCGCCTTCTGGTCGCGACACGACACAACGTAACCTGTTCCTGTCGTTCCATTATAGATTACGCAGTATCCCTGGATGTATCCGCCCGTGTCTGTGCGGAACAACACATAACCATACCCAGCGGTGACTGGGATGAATGTCGGGACCGCCCCAGTGGTCGAGAACATCAACTGCTCGCCCTGACGAATCGAGAACATATCGGCCATCGTGCTCGAGCATGGGTTCCCATGCATATCGAAGAAACGGACATGGATCACATCCGGAGTCTCCTCGGAGCCGTTGACGAAAATGAGCAGGGTATACCAGCCAGTACCCGTCTGCCAATATGGGAACATCCCATGACCAGCTGTGTCACCCCAATCCGTAGCGAATGCCACGGTGCCAAGCAGCAACAACCCAACTGCTAGTACAAACAATTTCTTCATTTACCTATGTCACCTCCTTTCTCATGCTTCAACTCCAAAACTACAGAGGTAATACCTCCAAAACGTGTAACTTACAGGTGAATGTCGAGCCAAAATCCTCGACAACACAGTAGTATGCCGAAGCCAATATACAAGAGTCAAGCCTTTTTCCACAATTCTTTTCACATATTTCACTAGCACTACTATATCACGCACGCAAAACCTGCGCCAAATGGTTATCAAGACCTGTGCTGAAACCGATGGAATGCGCCCTAATCAGGCTGTATAGCCTCAAGCATGACCAATGCGTTCCCACACGGCGACTCCGCAGAGCGCCCCAAGCCCCTACATATTCAGTATCGTAAGGCATACTTTTCTGTCCCAAATGGGACAACTCTAACTACGCAACTGTCCCAAATGGCACAATTCTTGGTTGGCAAAGCAAAAAACAAAACTCGACTTCCTCTGCAACTGTTTCAATAAGTAGTGGTCGTATCCACAAATATGCACCATTTGCGCCTGCGATCTCAAGATGTTGATATTGATTCTCTCGCCTATTGTTGTTCACCGGTTCAGAAACTCTCGCATCTCCGCACAATACCTATCGGGATGACTCAGTATTTGGTTTAGTTGGCTCTGTGTATAGAGGCAACCGAAGTGGTTCTTATAGAGCACACTTGACCCAATCTTCACCCTTGCGAACCCGAGTTTGAGGCCTTCGTCTGATTCGCCCTCGCGCTGAGCTGCTTGAGCAGTTCTCTGAGCAAAGGCCTGGGGCAAGAAAAGGCCTAGCTCTGTCGATTCTTTTGAAGGCGGATATTGAAAGTGTTTCGAGAAGACCAGGTGCAGGCTCGAGACAGCCAACAGGAGAATAAGCAGCGCGATCGTTATTCGATTGTCCATCCCCAAACATCCATATGCTCATTCGACAAGGATATGCTTGTTTAAGCTAACCACTTGATCCTGCTGGACAAAGGGAACCATTATAGTAAGCACAATACAACAATGAGCTGTTATTTGACAAGCGAGTGTTGAGCAGATGCGTCCTTCAGCTCCTCGCCAATCTGCTATTTGCGGGGCGAAGGCGAGTCATTACACTATATGTTGTGCGTACGATTTGTGAGAATGAGAGATGTTGGGTGGCAAGACATGAACACCTCGCCCTCTGACATGGTGCGGGCCTGAGCCGTGGTTCGCAGTATGTCTCGACGCTGTCGGGAGCAGCGGCCTCGGTCCTATGCTCTGTTGACGAAAGCCGGCGCGGCAGCAGTTGCGCTCGGGCTCCTGCTCCTCGTTGCCGGCGAGCTTCATGCAATCAAGGATGACGCCGAGACCTACCAGGTCGCAGTTGGGGCTCTAGAGGACCAGCTGTGGCAGACCGCCGCGGACCAGTTTCGCGCGCTGCTTCGCGACCGGCCTCACACGGAATACGCACAGTCGGCCACATATTACTTGGGCTTTTGCAGTTTTCAGCTTCAGGACTTCAAAGGGGCCAAGATGTATCTCAAGTCCTATCTGTCCAAATGGCCTCGCGGAGAGTTCGCGCAACCGGCCAAGTATTACCTTGGGCGCAGTCTGCTCGAGAGCGGCCGACCGAAAGAGGCGAAACCCTTGCTGCGGGAAGTCGCATCTGGCAAGGGCGGTCTTGTGAACGCAGCAAAGTTCTGGCTGGGCAGAGCTTTTCTCCAGATGGCCCAGTGGTCACAGGCAGCCAAATTGTACACCGAAGTCGTCGAATCTGGCGACACACAATACGTCGAGTGTGCTGCTTACGAGCTTGGAAGGGCGTTCGCGAGCGGGGGAGAATATGCTAAGTCGGTGGAGGCAGTCCGGCCCTTACTGAAGCAGACAAAGGATGCTGATTTGCGCCTCAAGGCACGGCTGCTGCTGGCAGACAACCTCTTGGGACTCAAGATGTATGACGAGGCAATCAAGGAGACTCGCAAGATAGTCAGCGCCGCTCCTGCCTCCTCGCCTCTCCGCAATGAGGCCCTGGCTCTGCAGGCCAAGTCATTGCGACTCTTGGGAGATTTGAAGCCTGCAATAGAGGTGCTCAGGGTGTATCTGAAGGAGGCGCCCGATTCTCAGCGTGCTGCGTGGGCCGCTCAGAACATCATCGAGTGCCTGGTTTCATTGGGTAACTGTCAGGAAGCGAGCCAAACTATGCTTCTTTGGACGAACACGTTACCTCAGGAGGTGCTCGGTGATGTTGGAGTGGAGATAGCGGGCTGCTACTCGGCTTTGGGGAACGAGGCCTCCGCCGTCAAGACGCTAGAGTTCATTCTGAACCGCTTACAGTCGGCGCGACTCAAATTGCCAATCGCGGTCAAGTTGGCCGATTCCTATTTTAGGTCTGGTGAGTTTGCCCAAGTGGTCTTGCTGCTTTCGCCTATGCTGGGAAGAGGGATTCTGTCTCAAGACAAGGAGGTAGCTGCGGCCGCCTTGCTTCTGGTTGGGGCTTCGCACGAGAAGCTTCGTAGTTTCGATGAGGCCAAGAGCGCCTACCGACTTCTCTTGAGCCTCAACCCTGGTCGCGAGCTGAGATGGGACGCGGCGCTAAGGCTGAGCAATCTCCTCATCGAGCACGGCAATCTTGAGGACGCCAAGACCATGCTCTGGCGAATGGGCTCTGAGTCTCCTCTGGACGTACGTTTCGCAAATATCGTCGCCAAGCTGGTCGAAGCGCTGCGAGACCGAGGGCAGTCTCGAGGCGCGTTTCTGGTTGCTCGCGATGCCATTGCGCGCCTTTGGTTGTGCGGGCCCCAAGGCCAGCGTGCCGATGCGGGCGTTGGAGATGCTTTTCTGACTGCGCTCTCAGGCCGTCACCTTTGTGATATTATTCTCAAGATTGCCAAGATGCCGCCGGGCGATTCCGGTGAGTCGCTGCGGGCAAGATTACTTCTTGAGGCCGGCGAATGTTGGTTCATTTCCGGGGAGGATGCGAGTGCGAGCACAATTAACGCGAGTTTTGTCCGAGAGTTTCCCCAGTCGCCCGAGCTCTATGTGGTGCTTGGCAGACTCGGCACGATAGCCTTCCGAGCCGGGGATTTCGCCGAGGCGGCTAGGCGGTTCAAGTCCGCGGCCCGCAAAGCCCGGCCTAGCAAGGCGTGCGAGCTGCTATACATGGCTTGCGAATCGCTATTCAGGCTGGGGCGGCTTGACGACGCGCTGCGGGGCTTTGAGCAGGTGATCAGCTGTGGCGACTGCCAGGGCCGCGTCGTTCAGAATTCGTATCTGAAATGTGGGATGATCAGCGAGGAGTTTGGGGATTTCAAGAAGGCTAGATCAGCGTATTCGGCCTGTGCATCGATGGGGGCTGACGAGACAGCGGCGGCGGTCGCCAGGGCCAGGCTGTCGCGATTGGGCGGTTGACCCTATCACGCTCAGGGCAGCGTTTGCATACACCAGTCATCTACTCGAGTTAAATGACGCCGTCCCGCTAAGAGCCTGATCAAAAAACCGGGACCAGGAGGGGCCTGCGCTAGACATAATGCCCAACGGAGCCTAAACTCGCGCCCTTCTGGGGCAAGACTTAACCTCGCACATACCCCTCAAAGTCCCCCCAAGAACACGACCAACTTACAACCAAGACACAGCCGCCTCACCACGAGGCAGAACTAAGATGTCCAGCTATGCCTCTGAAACTTGTTTGCTGGGTTAAAAGCCGTGGTCCTGCTCAAGAGCTGGAACTACGAATCCACCAGCGGACAGTTGGCTGTAGATAACCGTGTAAGCCTGAATGTAGCCGCCATCTTGTGCTCGGAACTTGATGTACCCGAATATCGCGGTAACTGGCAGCCAGTTCCCCACGCCTTGGCACGTACTAAACGTCTCCTGCTCACCCGGTCTTATGCTAAACATGTCCCCATGTATGTCAGAGCAGAAGTTGCCATGGCCGTCGCAGAAACGAATGTACAACGTGTCGTAATTGTCCTCTGACCCGTTCACAAACACAATCAACGTGTACCACTGGTCAACCGATTGCCAGTATGGGATCAGGCCTCTACCGTTGGCATCTTCCCACGTGGCAAACGAAACTCCAGCCAGCAAGATAAGCGGCAAAACAAGCAGAATCAGCCTCTTCATCTGCCTTTAGAACCTCCCTTCACCTCAGTGTTACCTTTCTCCAACTCGCCAATATAAATCCTCACCTAATCTATATTAACATAACCCCCAAACAGAATAATACACAAACTTTACAGAGAATCAAAGCGCATTCTTTATCTTTTGTTTCCCGCGTCAAGACGAGGATTGGCGTAAGCGGCTTTCATCTGGACCAGATGCCGCGCATCTTGTCTCTTGCCTGGCGCTCAAAACGCCTGAGTCGCGTCCTGTATCTGCCGTTGGGTGGGATGTGATAGGCCGTGGCTAACCCCGCCTTGACGAGCTCGGCGTTGACGAAGATATCCCCGACGAAGACATAGGCCAGCACCCGGCCATATTTGTCCCGCTTCTGAACGTCAAACAGAAGCGACACATCCTTGCCATCGACCAGCCGCTCGCAGCAATTCTTGGCCTCTCTTGCGAATGGCTGCGGGACACTCAAATCATAGTTCATCTCGGGCGAGTCGATCCCGATCAGTCTAACTGCACCAAGCTGTGCAATCTCTATTGTGTCGCCATCGACAACTCTCGTACACCGATACGAATGTCGCTGAGCGCTCGTTGATTGCGAACTCGCCTCAGGCGTTGGCAGGTGCGCTGTCTGCCGCGGCGCATGAGGCGTGATCCAACGGTATGCTCTGAATGCCATGACGCATACCGCAACGGCGGCGATGGACACGACAGCGAGCCTGCGTTTTCTCGCAGAAATCAACGTCTGCTCCCCCATGCTCACACAACTTTAGCGACGACGAGCGGTTCTTAATGAACCCAAATCTGGGCATCGCTCGTCGGCATCGTAAGCCCATCACGTTCAAGATTGCAACGGCAGTCTTTGTGAGACTCGGTGTGTCTGTGGTCTTTTGATTGGCCCGGATGATTGACAGATAGGGCAATCGGCCGTCATCGTGCAAAGCCTCGCCTCGCTAGCCCTGCGATTCTCCGGGGGTAGGTTGCAAAGATACCGATGCGTTTGTAACAATCCTACCCATGACGATCGCAGTGAAGAGGCGGCATTTGGCGATTCGGCGGTGGCTGCCCGGCCAGAGGGGCCGCATCCTCAATGTTGGGTGTGGGGCGATTCCGCTTCCCGGCAGGCGCCAACTTGGCCCTATGG
The DNA here is from genome assembly GCA_035527515.1 of bacterium. Lineage (NCBI taxonomy): Bacteria > bacterium. The sequence goes on along the minus strand of DATLAJ010000180.1, from coordinate 13,913 downwards.
TGAACCTCGAGATCGAGAGGAAGCCGTTTCCGAACCTGGTGCTCTACGACGGCTCGACCTTTCCTTTTCAGGATTGTTCATTCGATGCTGTCTTGTGCCTCGATGTCCTCGAGCACGTTGAGGACGATTTAGGGCTGCTTCGCCAGATCGCCGGTGTTCTGCGGCCAGAAGGGGTCCTTTTGTTGACGACGCCGGCGATCGAGCACGACTTCAAAGAGGCCTCGTTACCACTGGGCAAGGCAAGCAAGAAGTGGTCGCAAGCTGAGGCGCAGTGGGGCCACGTGCGGCCGGGCTATGAGCTGGGGGAGCTGGTGTGCAAATGCCACGAGGCGGGGCTTGAGGTGGTTGGGGCAGAGAAATACGGGGCGACGATTGCGCAGGCGCTGTATCAGTTGTGGTATCTTCGCGACCTTTCGTGGCTGTTCAGCAGGAAGTTAGTCTTGCCCCGGCTTTTGATGGAGCTCGCGCTCAGGCTGGATCACGTGCTTTTCAGAAACCGTGGCTGCGCGATCGCCATCAAGGCCGTGAGGCGATAGCCTCTTTCCGCATCATCGGGTGTGCGCAAGCCCCGCTCTTTGCAGCAAGCATTTCCGCAAGGTCACAAGGTCTGATGGCGGCCGCTTGTTGTCAACCTGCCAATTGGCGATGGCTTTTGCCAGATCGATATCGGCCGCCACCGCTGTCCCATCGTCGCTTGCACCTCGAACATAAGACCTCGCCTCTCTGTAAAGCCGCTTGCCGGGGAACGACGTCAGCCAAGAGGCATTGTCAAGAGCTAGTTCATTATCACTGTGGTAACGAGTTAGGCTGTCGGAGATGGCGCTCTTGTCAAGCGGGCCGTTCGCGAGGCCGCAAGCGCGGCAGTGCCAGTTGTTGGTCTTCAACACGTAATTCAGGGCGCCAGTCAAACAGGACATCTCTTCCTGTGTCGGGTCGGCCGGGAATCCACTCGTAAGCTCAGTGTGAATCTGGTTGAGGGCCCTTTTGCACGCCGCCCACCATGTCAGCGCTGCGGCTCTCTTCTTGACGCGACGTTCTATCTCAGCTGCATTTCTGCGCAACTCCTCCCCCGCGCAGCCAGCGAGTGCGTCCCAATCCAGCAGGTAATTCTCGATCTCATACGCCGGCAGCCTGAAGAGGAAAGTGTCGGCATTCGTCCAATCCGGGAAGTTGGTCTCGCCGAAATCCCTGTCTCGAACTCCAAAGACGTTCGTGCGTTGGTCCGGGGCTGAACGAGCATCATTTGTCAAACTACTGACGCCTTCCCGGCCTGCGGCTACGGCGAAGCCGATCCTCGGGTCTTTCTGCCAAAGTGTACGGAGGTATTCCTTTGTCAGCTCGTCCTCAACCCAGACAACGACAGCTCGTGTCTTGTATAGCGACTTAAGCATCCTGCTCCGGTCGGTCACGGATCACAGGCTTGTCGTTTGGCCCAAGACGCGGGTCGCCCTCGTGCAGCAACCAGAACTGCTCGTAGCTCATTACCGAATCGATGATATCCCTCGAATGGGTCGCCACGATAATCTGCGTCTCAGGCAAAAGCACTCTCAGGGCCCTCATGATGGCGCAGTGCCACTCTTCGTGCATGTGCAGCTCCGGCTCATCGATAAGAACGATCCCGCCCTTGTAGTCGTGCATTGTGAACCAGCCCGCCATCGCTAGAACCTCGATCTCGCCAGAACTGAGGTCGTTCACCGGGATTTCTGCGCCGTCCTCTCTCCGAAGGTAAAGGTTCACGTCCTTCCCAGGGTCGTTCTTGTCCACAGGTCTGACAATGAAACGAGCCTCGGTCCCGGGATAAAATATCTCCCAAATCCTCTCAAGGGGATCGATAATGGCGCGGACCCGTGGATGCGATGCGGGCTCTGGGCTATCGAAAAACGTGTGTACCCAGAGGCTCGTGCACTTCCTTTGCAGGGCGAACAGCCGGTTTGTCTCCTCAGCCTTCACTTCCTTGTCCCTGCCATTGTCAGAAATCGGCAGAGACGGGACGAGTTTTTGCCTCCGCCTTGAGGAGAAGTATCCGAATGGCACTCGCATTATGCGATCACCCCAATCCCCATTTGGGAGCACCTGGTTATGCTGCGCATTATACGGGAAGCCCGGAGCATCTGGGTCGCAGTGTGGGCCATTGATCTCGATCCTGCCGGTGTGGTCATCATCGTTCATTTCGAAGATCAGCTGATACTGCTTTGCGCCCTGCCGGACATCGGCTTGTCGAGCGGGACTAAATGGCTCTGCTTCATCGAATAGCTCTTTATCGTTGATTTGCTCCGCATAGTCTTCGGATTCCCCCCAATCAAGAAGAATCTTGATCACCTCAAGCACGCTCGTTTTGCCGCAGCCGTTGGGGCCGGCGAGGACTACGAGGTCGAGGGGATTGCCGTCGGGATCGGTGAAGTCGAGGTCGAGCTCGCCGATGCACCTGAAGTTGCGAATCTTGAGGCTCTTAATCTTGATTGCCATGTTGAGAGGTTACCTTTTTGGAATCGCACTTTCAACTAAGGTCCGACGTCAGCGATGGGGCACGGAAGGTGTCGAGATGTATCAGAGCACTAACGATTTCAACAGGTATTCAGAGGTGGGATTGGCGGGAATTCGGCTATAAAGGGGATGCCGAGAGGGGGACTCGAACCCCCATAGGCTTTCGCCCACTGCCCCCTCAAGGCAGCGTGTCTACCATATTCCACCATCTCGGCATATAAGTGCGCAGCAGCTTGCACGATCGACTTGGCCCGGCCGGACCCGGCCGCGCCATCCCCACTAGAACGCTCGAAGACATGCCCAGCCATATTACTGCCATGACGCTGTGGCGCTACTCGCGGCCTGCGGTTCCTTCAGTTCCCACCGTGCCAAGCGTGCCGGAAGTCGCTCCGGGCCCAGACGATTCCTCCGTTGCCCCGGGTGTTGTCTGAGAGCTCTGCTGACCCGCGCCCTGCTGGATCACGGAACGCGCCCCGCTCGGCGTGTAGAAATACGACAGAATTATGCAAGACAACAGAAAGCCAACAGCGACCGCCGTGGTCACTTTGGCGACAAACGGCTCGGCGCCAGTGACGCCAAATGCCGTTCCGGAAGTCCCGCCGCCGAACACACTTGCCAAGTCGGCGCCCTTCCCTCCCTGGAGCAGGATTATGGCCATGAGCCCAACACACAAGAGAACATGAATAACAATGAGCATTGTCAGCATTGTGTATAACTACCTCGCGCTGGTGATGATAGTGTAGAAGGCATTTGCGTTCAGGCTTGCGCCTCCGACCAATGCCCCGTCAATATCTGGCTGAGCAAGCAGCGAGACTGCGTTCTCGGGCTTGACGCTGCCACCATAGAGCATCCGCATCTTGTTGGCCACCTCGGCGGCCGTCGAGAGTGACGCAATCAGTCCTCTAATAAACTGATGAGCCTCCTGCGCGGTTTCAGGTGTTGCAGTCCGTCCCGTGCCGATCGCCCAGATTGGCTCATAGGCCACGGTTACTCTGGCGAGCTGCTCGGCCGAGATGCCGTCCAAACAGCCCTCAATCTGTGTCCTAAGCACATCAAACGTCCGCCCCTGCTCTCGCTGATCAAGCGTCTCGCCAACGCATAGCACCGGCAGAAGACCGCACTCTAGCGCCAGCTTGACCTTCGCGCTGATTATATCATCAGTCTCGTGAAAATAGGACCGGCGCTCCGAGTGCCCGAGAATCACAAACGTGCAGCCAACGTCGAGAAGCATCAACGGTGAGATCTCCCCTGTGCGCGCACCCTCGCTCAGAAGCGAGCAGTTCTGCCCGCCCACGGCAACATCGGTTCCGGCAAGCCGCTTTGACACGCCTGCAAGCGCAGTAAACGCCGGACAAACGAGGACATCCACACCTTCAGCAGGCTGTTTGACCAACCTTTCAATTATCCCATCAACGAGCTCAAGAGACTCCTTGATCGTCTTGTGCATCTTCCAGTTGCCAGCTATCAGTGGCCTTCGCTCTTTCACCATCTCCCAAATCCCTATATATCGTCCAGCGCCGCGATGCCTGGCAACGTCTTGCCCGCCAAGAACTCAAGCGAGGCGCCACCTCCGGTCGAGATATGCGTGATCCGGTCAGCAACACCCGCCGCCCTGACCGCCGATACCGTCTCGCCGCCGCCAACCACCGTTGTCGCACTCGCCGCCGCAAGCGCTTTTGCCACAGCAATCGTCCCTTTGGCAAATGCAGGTTTCTCGAACACGCCCATCGGCCCGTTCCAGAAAACGGTCGCTGCTCTCTCAATTGCGGAGACGAAAAGAGTCGTGGTTTGCGGCCCGATGTCAAGCCCTTTCTGACCGTCGGGAATCTTGTCGGCCGAAACAACCCTTGCGCTTGCCTCGGCGGAAACATCTTCTGCCACGACGATATCGACCGGAAGGATGATTCTTGTCCCCATCGATTCTGCCTCGTCAAGCAGGTTGGCGACGGCCGCAAGATGCTCCTCGTCAAGCAACGAGTCTCCTATGCCAAGGCCCTTCGCCTTGAGGAACGTGAAGCACATCCCGCCTCCTATTGCCATCGTGTCAACCTTGCCGACTAGGTGATTGATCAGTCCGATCTTGTCCTTCACCTTCGCCCCGCCAAGTATGACGATGAACGGCTGTATGGGCGACTTAAGAAGCTTCCCGAGATTAAACACATCCTTCTCCATCAAGAAACCTTGAACGGACTCAGGGACGAACTTGGCGATCTCAACTACTGAGGCGTGCGCGCGGTGGGCAGACGAGAACGCGTCATCAACGTAAACATCACAAAGCATCGCCAACTGCTTTGCGAGCTCGGGCGAGTTCTCAGTCTCACCAGGTTTGAACCTAATGTTCTCGAGCAACAGTACCTCGCCCTCACCCAGAGAGGCGACCGCGCTTGCCACCTTGGGACCGACACAATCGTCAACGAAACTGACCTTTGCCTCAAGCATCTCTTCGAGCCGTTTCGCGACCGGAGCGAGGCTCATCTCGGGGACCACCTTGCCCTTAGGCCGGTCCAGATGCGATGCCACGATCAGTTTGGCGCCCTTCGAGAGGATGTAGTTGATTGTCGGAAGATGTGCGCTAATGCGCGTGTCGTCGAGAATCTCGCGCCCGGGGCCAAGCGGCACGTTGAAATCGGCCCGCAGCAGCACTCGCTTGCCCAAGAGCTCCACATCAGCAACGCTTTTCTTAGACAGCTCCGGTATCATCTCAGAGCGACCCGGCCACGAGCTTCGTCATATCGACGAGGCGGTTGGAGTATCCCCACTCGTTGTCATACCAAGATATGATCTTAACCAGCTTGCCCTTGATGACGGCCGTGCTGAGCGCATCTACGATCGACGAGAACGGATTGTTGTTGAAATCAACCGAGACCAGCGGGAGCTCGCACACATCTAGTATGCCCTTCAGCTCGTTGTCGGCCGCGTTCTTAAGCGCCCTGTTGACGTCACCCTTGTCAGTCTCATGCTCCACAACGCACGAGAGATCAACTAGGGACACATTCTGGGTCGGCACACGGATCGAAATGCCATCGATCTTGCCCCGAAGCTCGGGAATAACGAGCGCCGTGGCCTTCGCCGCGCCCGTCGTGGTTGGGATCATCGAAACCGCCGCGGTCCGCGCCCGCCTGAGATCAGGATGAGGGAAGTCAAGGATCCGCTGGTCGTTCGTGTAGGAGTGGATTGTCGTCATGTACGCACATTCAATCCCGTAGGTCTGAAGCAGCACTTTCGCAATCGGAGCGAGGCAGTTCGTCGTGCACGAGGCGCACGAGATTATGTTGTGCCTCGTTGGGTCGTAATCCTTGTCGTTGACGCCGATGACAATTGTGATGTCAGGCTCCTTGGCCGGGGCGCTGATGATGACCTTCTTGGCTCCTGCGTCAAGGTGCTTGCTTGCTCCCGCTCTATCTCTGAATATCCCCGTCGATTCAATGACGATATCGATCTTATCATCTCGCCACGGCAGATTAGCGGGATCACGCTCCGCAGAGACCTTGATCTTCGTGTTGCCCACCATTATGGAGTCCTTGCCGTAAGAGACATTGCCAGGAAACGGACCGTGAGCCGAATCCCACGCCAAGAGATGAGCAAGCGTTCTCGAGTCGGTCAGATCGTTGATCTGGACGAACTCAAGCTCGGGGCTCTTGTAAGCCGCCCTTAAATAAAGCCTTCCAATTCTTCCAAAGCCATTGATCGCAACCCTTACCGCCATCAGTTCTACCTCATGCTCGGTTACTGTGAAGCGAGCCCGCCGCGCACAGCTGCGACTTGCACCATAAGCCCCATACTAGCGAGGCAAGATGGCTCGCGCTCCACACACGCACAACACAAACACTGTTACTTCTCTTCTGGTTCCTCCGCAGCCTCCTCGAACAGGTCAGAGGCAGTCGGCTCCTCCGGCGGGGCAGCCGTCGCGGCCACTTCCGGCCCCGACTCGACCTGGGAAACATCCACCGAGACTGGCTTGCCAACCTGGGCAACCTCCTCTTCCTCCTTTGGCTGCTCCGTCTCTTCTTTCTCCCGCTCTTTTGTCAGCTCATCAATGTAGGCCTTGGGGTTCTCCTCATTCATCGAGAGCGAGACAAGACCTCGCAGTATCTCGAGACTCGGGACGACCAAATAATCTGGAACAGGTGGGTCCGCGTCAAGCGACTCAAGCTTGTCCTTCATCTGCGGAATGAGGTTGGCCGCCCTGTTGAGCTTCACATCTTCTGGCGTCTTGATCTCACCAAGACCGCCCTGAAGGTCCACGATCAAATCATCCAGCGACTCGACCAGGTCTTTGTCCTCAAGATAGCCGTCTTCCTTAGCAGCAGCAAGGAACAAGTCGTTCAGAGGCGTGGCAACGCTGTCAACGGTCTGCATAGCCTCCTCGTCGTCGGCACTGAAATCACGTTTGAACCGCTCGCCGAGCTGGTTCTCCCTCTCCCCCTGTTTCTCCGACGCGAAGGTCTTGCTCTCTACAAGAAACGGACAATCCCCGGGACAGTTGCCCTCTGCTTGAAGCAGTCCGCAACACTGCGAGCAGATCATCCCGTTCTTCAGCGGGCAGAATCTCTTGCCCCTCTTCTGTTCACAAATTACGCACTTACTCATTACGGTTATCTCCTACCCAAAAAATCCGGCACGCACAACAAAAGCACGCTCACAATCGTGAGCATAAGGCAACCTATTGAAACGATTCCACCCACGATGTTGGCGGGAAAGCGTTTGACCTGCGAGGCATAAAATCCCCAGAATAGGCCGACCAACCCAACAGCGATACCAGCAACATAAAGACCCATAGGAAGAGCCCCCTTGAATTGGCCAACATCGGCCAGTATCAATCAATTCGGTTGAAGAGGATGCAATCACGGCACATGAAAGTCAAGCCGCACTCATAGAGGAGGAGTTTTCGTAATCGTGCCCGTGCCTGCTGAACTGACGGCGTTCTTCCGGCATCCCCGGAAGGGGATGAACGTGAGTAGGCGTAGGTGCAACCTACGGATTAGGGTCAAAGAAAGAAAGGAAAACAGCCCTGAAAGGGCTGCACATGAATAGCCCCATGCAAGCCGAAAGGCGCAGCGTGGGGGAGCAAGGCGGCACGATCCTCAAGAAGGGGGGTGGGTGGGCACGGAGATTCCGCGACGTTCATATACAGGTCTTTGTTCGACCCCGTTGGGGGCGCAAAGATGGACTTGGATGCGCCCGTAACCCCGCGTTGCACACGGGGCTACTCACATTCAGCCCCGTTGGGGCTGGTTGTAACAAGATCGCCAATTCCACTTTTTTCTCGCCCAAAACACCGCCCCACAGCCACCACCAATGAAAGCGGCGTGAACCCGCCGCACTCCAAAAAGGCGGTCGAAAAAACGCTTGGGGCCAGCTCGCTAGGAACCTTCCCGCTTGGCTCGCCGCTTGCTCCAAAAACCTGGGCGCTCTTGCGTGTCCTTAAAGCGGTCATGGACCCAAAGCCACGCCTCGGGGTAGTCACGTATGAACCGCTCAAAGACCGCGTTGTAGGCTGAAGTGTTGATGGTGAGGAACTCCTCGTAGCTGTCGCAGGCCTGATTCGGTATTCGGTCGGAGAAGATCAGCTTGTATCTTAAGCCAGGGGAAGGGACGCCGGCCCCGAAAACCACATCCGCCCCCGTCAGTCGGCTTAGTGCGGCGGGAAGAGGTGAGCTTGCGACGTTCATACCGCAAAGCCTCGCAAAGACGCACTCCTTCCTGTGGACGTTCTGGTCAAACAGAATCGCCACAATCTTGCCAGCCTTAAGCTCTGAGACGATCCTTCTCATGGAGTGTCGGCGGGCGATTATGGTTGATCCGGTCATCCTTCTCATTCGGCCAATCCATCGGTCCAGGAAGCGATTGTCAAGAGGCCTTGCCAGAGCCGTCAACGGGAATCCCGCCTTCGTCATCCCGAGCTGAGAAAGCTCCCAGCAGCCGAAATGGCCAGTCAGAAGGATCAGTCCCTTGCCGCCCGCGGTCGCCTCCCGGACGGCCTCGATGTTCTCGAACGCGAAGAGCTCGTCCACGGGCCTTGCAGTGAGTTCCGCAAGATGCGAGAGTTCACCCACCAGCCTCCCAAGGTTGCTAAAACTCTTCCTTACAATGTCCTTCTTTTGGCTCATACTCATCGCATCTCCGAACACAAGCCCCAGGTTGCGAAGTGCTATCTCGCGCCTCTTGCGCAGGAACGTGAGTATGAACGCGGCAACTCCCTCTCCCAACCGGATGGCGGCCCGCCTCGGCAAGGCTCTGAAGACGACCGCAACAAGCCTTACAAGTATGTAGAGAACGAAGTCACGCGGGGTATCCAGCCGCTCAACCACGGAGACGAGTGCGATACATAAGAGCGAGGCAGAGCCGAGGTACCCAAGCCAGAAACCGACGCCGAGCGCTGACGGAAACACCATATTGGACGCAAGCCAAGTCGCAGAAAAAACGATCGCGCCTGAGAGGACGGCAACGAGCGCCAAGAGAATGTCGTAGGCCAGATTTGTCCTGTGTTTATGAGCGGTGTAGCTCCAAAGGATGCCTAGAAAGCCCAACAACAGGACAGCACACGGCGCGGCGAAGACGAGATGCGGGATGCGCAACGTGTTGCTGTCTTTATAGAAATATGAGAGCATCCTGAGTATGTCTGAGCCGCTGACAGGTTCCTCGAGAATCCTGATCCAAGTGAGCCAGAATGAGCCTATGATGAGAAAGGAGACTATGATTGCCAGACCGAGTCGAGCTGGCAGCGGTTTTGGGTGCTTGGACTTCTGGTCCCGAGTAGAGAGAGCGTCCATGCCCTCCCGTGAGGGTTGCTTTGTCTTGACCTTCTTTTGCATTTCCTCTGGCATATTTATCGGCTATTTGCCAAGTTTTACTGAGCCATACTTGCTGTGTGGCAAGCAACTGGTCGCCCTAGCGGAGCGTATGCCTAGCTGCGATGGCGATTGCATCGTGTTGTTCGCTCGTCATTATAGGGCTTGAAGCTAAGGATTGAATTGAGGGTTGTCAATGAACGCGGCTAACAGACTAACGGCATCCCGAATGTTTCTTGTGCCGTTTTACCTTATCTTTTTGTACTACTCAAAGGTTGAGAGCAATGCATATCTTTGGGTCAGTATTGTGATATTCACGACTGTGGCCGTTGCTGATGCATTTGATGGCTATATTGCTAGAAAGTTGCGCCAGGTAACTTCTCTGGGCTCCTTCCTCGATCCGCTCACTGACAAGATGATTGTCTGGGTCAGCCTTGTTACTTTCGCCTATTATGACAAAGTCCCTTTTTGGCTTACGATACTAGTCGTGAGCAAAGACCTGCTGATCGGCATAGGCGGCCTGGCACTTTATCTATTCGAGTGCGACTGCACCATCACCCCAAACTTCTGGGGTAAGGGCGCAGCGGTGCTTCAGTTCAGTTTAGTGGTTTGCACACTATTCGCCGTGGGAGTGAATTTGTTCGGCCAACCATCCGCCAACTACTTCTTCTGGGTAATGTGGTCGCTAGCTGCCTTCACGACGACCATCTCTGGCATCAGTTATGCCGTAATTGAGTCCAGTCGATTGAGCAAGGCAGACTGACTATGCGCCCCACGTTCTTTACCGTGCCCAATATCATCACGCTCTTCAGGATCTTCCTTGCGCCGATCATCGTCGTTTTGCTGATCTCTCCATTGAGAGTCAGCGCATTCGTGACCGTTGCGGTCTTTCTCATAGCCGCCGGATCGGACTGGCTCGACGGCCGAATCGCAAGGCGCTACAACCAAATCACGGCTTTGGGAACGCTCCTAGACCCAATTGCCGACAAGATACTGCTTTTGGGCGCGCTGATCTCGCTCGTCTCACTCCGTAAGGTGCCCGCATGGATCGTTGTCGCGCTGGTCGCAAGAGACATAACTGTATCTGGGATCCGACAAATGGGCGCCGTCAAGGGCGACGTGATACCCCCGAGCCGCCTGGCCAAATGCAAGACGGCGATGGAGATGGGGGCGGTCGTGCTTGCCATTCTCTCGATCGACGTTCAATGGATCGATCCCGCGGTGTTCCCGAACTTGAGAGTGAGCTTGCTCGCACTCTTGCTCGCACTCTTGCTCGCACTATGGTCCGCCGGCTCATACCTGTCCCGGCTGCTAGCTAATGCGCAAACACAAGAGGCGGATGACTAGCATTGCCCGGCGGCGAGATAACCGTCCCATGAGGGCTTCTGGCGCCCTTGCGACTCTCGGCAAAAGGGCTTTCCTGCTCATAGCATACGGATTCATCCTATACGAGGCTGTGATCAGCCCAAAGGAACCGAGCCTCGCGCTCATCACGTGGATTGTAACGTTCGGCGTCTTTGGCGCCGCCCTTGTCATCGGCGCCATGACCCGAAACGAAGGGCGCCGTTGCCAGGGGCTCGGACAGGTCCTCAAGAGGTCCTATGATCCGCTGCTACCTATAATCACTGGGTTCATGGTGGTATTTACACTAAATGCGCTGCACATCCTACCGCTTTACTCCAAAACTCTCAAAGACCAGCCAGACATGCTGGTCCCAGTCCTGTTGTTCCACTCCGCGGTCCTCCTGGCTGTGCTCGTTGAGTTCTATCGTGGATGCGACCTCCTGCCGCTCGGCGTCGCTGCGTCCATAGTCCTTGCATACCCTGTTTACGGGGCCGCAAACCTCAACGGCTACGGAACGTTGCTTATACTCATCCTGGGCATCATTTGGCGTTCGAGGTCAGGTGCGACCTCGAGAATATGGATGCCTTCCCCCCTAGATGTGCCGTTGATGGCTTTCTTAGGTCTGGCCGCGGTCTCCACGATCACATCCTTTAGCTTCTTCAACAGCTCCTTGCCACTTATCTCGATCGCAACCAGCATCGCCGGAGCCTTGCTTATCGCTGGAACGACCCGGACCAGGCGAGACCTCGTCCGCGCAACTACCGCAATAGCATGCGTTGGGGTCGTTCTCGGCCTGCTGGGCATGTCAAAAATCTGGATCCTGTCCCAACACTTTAGTTTGGGCTTCGCTCTCAAAAATAGGCTATGGCTGCCGGGCTCTGACCCAAATGGCTTGGCCGGACACCTAGTCGTCAGCATCCCGCTTATGCTCTCCCTGATTGTTGCGCGGCTCAGGAGGTGGTTATCAGCATTGCTCAGCGTCCTGGTGGTTGCAGCGGTTTTGTGCCTTGTGTTCTCTTACTCAAAAGGAGGATGGTTGGGTTTCGTCGCCTCAATGGGCGCTTTTCTGGTAATGGGCAGACGAAAGCGCACACGAGCAATGGCCAAAAAACAACGTTGGGCAACAGTCGCCCCAATAGTTGTCGGCGCAGTGCTAGTTGTCTTCATCATCTTGGGACAAATAGTTCCGCGCGCGCTCGAGCGTATGACGGACCCGCTGAGCCTATCCAGTCGGGCCTTCTTCTGGAAGCTGTCAGAGCGCATCATCGCCGAACACCCTCTGGTCGGTGTTGGCATGAACAACTACTATACGCACGCAAGTATAGGCCATAGCATCGAAACTGTGCTGGAAGTAGATGTCAGAAAAAGCGTTCTATATCATCCTCACAGCACATACCTGGACATCGCCGAAGGCATGGGTGTGGCCGGACTGTGCGCGTACCTGTTCCTCCTTACCACGTTCTTCGCGCGCGGGGCAGCGCTTCTCCGGCTTATGCCTCGTGGCCCGCTCTCGAGCATCGTGCAGGGCCTTGTCGCCGCCATCATGGGCTTTGCGGTGCATGGTCTTTTCGATCTGGAGTTCTGCTCGTCCGAATGGAAGTATGGGCTTTTCGCGTGCATGGGCCTGCTGATCGCCGCCGAGAGAGTGTGGCGGACGCAAGAAGGGCGCAAGCTCCGGTTCACACCGGGGGCGCTGATGAGAACGAAAATGCTTCACGTTGGCTGTGCAGTGGTTCTTGTCAGCATGCTTCTCGCGGCTGGGCTCTCCTTCAAGTCGAAGACCTTCTGGCCCGGACTTGCGGAGACCCGGCTCTCTCTCAATCCATCGTTTTTTGGCGCGCTCGCGGAAGATAAAATCCGGGAAGGCGATTTCAAGGAGGCCACGGAGCTTTATGGGCAAGCGATTGCCCGAAAACGTGATTACCCGGAGTATCACGAGAAACTAGGTTGGCTATACTGGCTGAGAGGGGACACAGAACGAGCGGATACTCACTTCCAGAAAGCAGTAGTGCTCGACCGACTTGGAGCGATCGGTCGGGAACACTACTCCGCAAGGGCGTTGTTTCTCTTTGCTCAGGGCAGAAGCGAAGAGGCCAGCGAAATGATGGAGAGCGCGATTCAAACGGACCCGAGCGTGCTAACAAAGGCGATATGGCTGTTCGTTCCGGGGGATGAGGGTGAGGCCGGCAACTGGATGATCAGATATGAATTCCTGGCGCGGGCACGGCCAGCTTCTAAGCCGTCTAAGGCACTTAAAAGGCGGATAATTGCGCATTTGAAAGGAGATGTTGGGCCATCTATAATGGTAGTAGGCCCTGGTGCCGCTCAAGCTCCCTGGGCCGCTGGGGCACCATTGCGCTTTCCGCCATGGTCAGCGGCGGTCATCCTGCACCGGCTGTATGAGAGATACTTCGAGGTCTTGGCGACCGACCCACTCGGTGCGAAAAAAGTCCTTTTGAACATCGGAAAGGGCTACTATTACATTGGCTCAAACGACGAGGCAAAGAGCGTGTTTAAGGAGGGCCTGAAGTTCTTCAAGGGGGATTTCAACTTTAGAAGGGCACTGGCTGTGCTCAACGCCCGTCTGGGAAAATACAAGGACGCTGCGGAGCTGTTCTCTCAGGTTGGAGATAACTACTCGGAGGGAGTGGTATGGCTTGCTGCAAAGCAATACGACCGCGCCATTGGAGCCTTTAGCAACGTGCTGCGACGCTACATAGAGCATCAACACCCGCACGAACACGCCAGAGCGCTCACGATGATCGGTAAGATCTACAAGGAACAGGGCGGCCCGGACTCGCTACTTCGCGCCAAGGGCTGTTACGAGAAGGCCCTTTTCCTGTCCCAAACAGCGGCCAACTACAAACGCCTGTCGGACGTCCTTTATGAGCTGGGTGAGCAGGACGAGGCAAAAAAGATGTATCGCAAGGCGCTTACGTTGCACCAGCTGGGACAGCCACTCAATGACGAGCCTCCCCGGACATTGCCCATGGACTAGCCTGAGCCCTTCTCCGGTGTTCAAGCGCCTGCCTATATGCCGACAGAATGCTCGCGGTCGTTCTCTCCCAGTTGAACTCCTGCTCCGCTCGCTTCCTTGCCAACACCCCCAACTTCGCCCTCCGTTTGGAATCTCGCAGCAACGACACTATCCCCTCCGCAAGACCGCCAATGTCACTCGGTGGCACCAAAACGCCCGCACCTGAGACCATCCTCGCAACATCCCCCACCTCGCTCGCGACGATCGCGCTGCCAGACGCCAGGTATTCCGCTATTTTCAGCGGGCTTTTGCACCGC
>DATLAJ010000179.1 GCA_035527515.1 bacterium | reverse complement strand
AACATGGCCTCAGCCCTCACAACTAGCAGCGGGCTCTTCTCGCAGCCGATCGGCGGGGTGGTGGTCGCCAGCCGGCATGAACAGCACCGCCATTTTCGGGTCTATTAAACAGATTATAGAGGGCTTCAAGGTATGTCAAGCTTTTTTTGCTGTAAATGAAAAACGGGTCTTGGTTGCGCAGGCCAGGTAGAGTATGTAGCTCGATTAGCTATCGGTCGCCTGCAAACACCCTTGGGAGTGGAACGGACTTTGTGGCGCCGCTGGCAAGAAATCCCTATACTGCGGTGGTCAGATTGTGTTAACATATAGGGGATTTAACGCATCAATGATGAAGAATGCCTGGGGATTAAGACAGTGACTGGCAAGTTCCTATTTAGTGAGTGGCGATTTGTGGGGCGCTTGATGCGCAAGAAGGGCCTTCTCCTCGCCGTAGTTCTGTTGCTTCAGGCGGGCCTTCTCGTCTCTCTCAGCATTGTCCTATCTTTGACCAAGGTAAAGGACTCCATTAGCGGAGAGGCAATTGTGCGACTCGAGGACCAGACCTTGCACGCATTGTTTACCGCCCGCAATGCCGAGGCGGCAACGATGCTCGAGGGCGTGGGGCAAGCGGTACTTACTCTTGCCATCTCAAAGCACCCCGATGGTCTCTCGCTTCCTGTCCGGGTGGAGGTCGGGCCCGATAATGCGCTTCTGTGCTCGTCCGTACCTGATGCGTCACGTGGCGTCTTCTCTGTCGGCGGTTCACGAGCTGCCCTGTCTTCTGGGACCTTTGCGGCCAAACTAGATTTCAGGAGACGCACGCTACTTTCGGCGATCCTCGAGGACCGCAAGCAGACCAGAAAGCCCGGCAGCACTGGCTTTCTCGGTGGGTTCTGAAATGGGGCGGGCCGCGATGCAAGGAATGTCGCTCAGCTTCACCAAGAGCGGCCCGTACTCCGACCCAGCGCGGCCTGGTCGAGGCGCGAAACAGATTCTGCTGAACGTTCACGGCGTCCGTGCGGGCATCGTTGTCAACAGCAATAAGACTCAGATGGCTGTCAGGGCCAGCTTTGGCTACTTCATTGAGAGTATAGGGGCGGCGCCGGACATCGCGGCGAGATCTCGCACTGGCACCGGGAGCGGCACTCCATTCTATGCGGACCCGATGTTTGCTTTGTTTGAAGTTCTAAACGACTCTTCGGCCTCTGCTGAGAGTGGTAAGATGATTCTCCGATACCCGACTGGCGAGTACTTCGAGTCGGACAGCCTTGCGACTCTTCTGCCCCTTCTGCTAGGCATCGTCACGCAGAACGTGAACGAAAGACAGGACAACCTATGTATAATCCACAGCGCCTCGTTGGTGACTGATGGCCGCGGGGTTATGCTAATAGGGGGTTCCGGCTCCGGCAAAACGACGTTAACCTTGGCCCTTTGCCAGAATGGGTTCCGGTTTCTATCCGACGAGTTCGCCGCAATCGACATGACTTCGCGTTTACTTCGTCCGTTCCCGCGGCCGATGTTGCCCAGAGAGAACACAATGAAGCTTCTGGGACTTTCAACGGACCGTCAGTACTCATTTAATGAGCCGGAGGGAAGGCGTTACTTGATTGACCCCCTGGATAGGAAATGTGGCATCAAGATTGGCAAGCCGGCAGCGGTCCATTCGGTGTTCCTGATGGAGAGAGGGCGGGGGCGCCCATCGGCGAGGCCAGCACCGAGCGCCAAGGCGCTTGAAAACATCGCTGAGAACTCGATCAACGCCAGCCACCTACCCAAGGACCGGCGCCTCGCCATGCTAGACGTGCTCTATCACGTTCTCACTCGCGCCAATTGCTGGACGCTTTGCTCATCGTCGATCCCTGAGACTGTCGATGCCGTCTTTGGGGCGATGGAGCAACCGACGAGGGACCGGCAGACGGGGATGGAGGCCGACCTCGAGAGTATCTATCGACAAGCTCGGCAGAAGCTGGAGCAGCTGATGGCAACTTAGCCAAATGCTATCGAACATGAACGGAGCGCCTTTGAAAGCCGGCATCTCAGACTCTCGTGGTCCCACGGTCGCGGAGACCGTGAACCAGCATCACGTAGCCAGGCGGGATGCGCGGGCAATCCTGAAGAGAGCATATACCATTGCATCCGAGCGCGATAATAAGGCTCGCAATCACGCGTGTCGCATCCTGCTTGCCGCCTGTCGCTGGATAACCGACCCCACGCGAGGTCCTACTGCACCCCCTGAGGATGAGCTCACGACTCAATGGCTGGCTGCGCTCGGGCGCAAGCATGGACTATTGCCCACCCTATATGCGTACTTGAGCAGCGAAGTACGATCGAGCCTCAGGGATTCTCTTGCAGGCGACTACAAAGCGACCAAGCAGGTGAATCTCGACGCGCTTTCAGAGCTTGAGGCAATTGCCGTGGCCGCGAGCAAAGCGGGCGTACCCGTTGTCGCTCTCAAGGGGCCGAGCCTTGCCTTCACGCTATACGGCGACCCGGCGCTGCGCCCATTCGCGGACCTCGACCTGCTCATCTCCAGCGATGATTTCGAGCGTGCTGAAACTATCCTCACGACGCTGGGTTACGCGCCCCCGCCCGGGCTTTTGCCCTCGCGCTTCTATCTGAAGCATCACATCCACCTGCCATACCTTGCGACAGGCAAAACCAAGATTGAGCTTCACTGGGGCCTGACGCACCAGTTCAGGCCCTGGCGGATACCGGTAGATGAGGTCATGTCGAGGGCAACCGTCCGGTCCCTGGGCGGGGTCGAGTCGCCTTGCCTCTGCGACGAGGACCACCTGATCTATCTCTGCACGCATCTGGAGGAGCATGGTTATTACTCAAGGTTTGCGGAGGGCGTCCCAGACGAGGCCATCGTCGCGAACCCCGACGTGAACAATCGTCTCATCTGGCTTCTGGATATAGCCCTGATGCTCACTCAGGTTGGGGAGGAGCTCGACTGGGAGGCCACCGTTGACAGGGCTCGCCGATGGCGCGTGGGTGGTCACGTGAAAAGCGCGATGCACCTCTCGCAGCGGCTGTTGGGAGCCCGCGCCCCCGCGTGGGTGGTTAAACAGCTGCCTGGGCTCAGGTCGTTCCGGTTCGAGCGGGCAGTGGCCAAATATATTGCATTGTGGCCACAGCACCACACATTATATGGCGCAACCGGACCCATGCGAGTCCATCAATTCTTACTCTCCCGAGTGTTTCGGATGCATCCGACGCTACAGTTCAGACCATCCAGAGTTTTCGACCTGATGAGATATATCTTTTCGGAAGGGGCTGTTGGCAGTGGCGGTAATGGGGAACCCGGATGGCGCAGGCGAGCTGTGCTGGGCGCGCCGTTTCGGCTGACGAGGCTGCTAAACATGGCTATGTCCATAATCGCGTTCTACGCCAAGCATAAGGTGCTGAAGATTCCGAGAAGAGGCGGGGATGCGTAGGAACGCGATCATGCCAAGATGAATGGTAACCGCCGGATAATTCTTCTCGCTATCATCTTCTGGTCCGCGCTGGCCATCTTCGAGACCTGGCCGCTGATCGCAAACCTCAATACGCATATATTCGGCTTCCCCGGCGACCCATTCTTCAAGATACGTGCCTTTCACATCGCGTCCGAACGCCTCGAGCAGGGCCTGCCGTTCAAATGGTTCTGGCTGGGGACGCATCTGCCGACGTTCCTGCCCGGGGTCGCATTGACGAGGCTTTTCTCGGCCGTCGTTGCCTACAACGTCTTGATGCTTCTCAGCTTCCCGCTCGCTGGGCTCACAATGTTCTTCCTCGCACACTACATCACCCGAGGTGAGAAACTTGTCTCTTTGGTAGCTGCAACCGCCTACGCATTCTGCCCATACCACCTCGCCCATGCCACCGCGCATCTGGACCTCTCGCACATAGAGTGGCTGCCGCTGGTTTTCCTCTTCCTGCTCAGATGCGCCGACAGACCCTCCGCCAGAAACATCGCGCTTCTGATCTGTTCATACCTTTTGACACTACTCGGCAACTACTACTACGGCTTCTTCACAGCACTGGCAGCGCTCGCCTTTGTGATCGCAGACCTCCTGTGCCATCTCCTAGTGAGAGCAAACGTGGTTGGAAGGGCCAAGAACTATGCCCGCACACTCATCGCGCCAGCGGTGATTGCTGCCGTCTCTCTGCCATTTGCCTGGCAATTCATCACGCATCGCCTCTGGTACGCTAGGGATATTAGGGATGTGTTCAGGTTCGCCGCAAGGCTCCGCGACTATGTCGTCCCCTCACCACCATTTTCCTTGTTCGGGGGCCCGTTCGCACAGTTCGTGGCGTTGCGCATCCACAAGAGCTACCAGTCAGAGCAATCGCTCTTTCTGGGGTTTACGATACTAGCCTTTGCCGCCTACGCCCTCTTCTGCGCGGTCCGCTATGTAGGGGCGGTTCACGAACCGCCCACAAAGAACGCGAATCAGAACACAAAAGGGCGATTCGTGAATCGCCCCTACGAGATCAGGCCGGCCGCAGCCGCCTTAGCATTCGCCCTCTGCGCACTCTCCTGCTTCATCATCTCGTTCCCGCCCGTCATCGAGGCCTTTGGGTTGCAGATCAAGACGCCGGCATACTATCTGTATTTTCTCGCCCCAATGTTCCGTTTCTACTCCCGAATGGGCGTCCTCGTCGAGCTTTGCGTCATTGCGGTCGCGACATACGGCCTGATGCGCGTGGGGCGGGCTTTCCAGCCTGCCGTCCATAGAGTTCTCATCACCCTCGCGTTCTGCGCTATCCTCGCCGAGGTCATCGTCCTGCCAGGCACAAACCTCACATCCGTCGCGCCTCGCCCAGTCGATCAGTTCCTGGCTGGCCTCCCAGATAGTGGCAAGGTCCTCGATATTCTGCCCGAGACACCCAACAGCTACGCCTTCATCCTCTTCGAAGACCGCCTCGTCTCAGTCCCCCTTGTGCAGACCGCTCTCCTACATCAGCTAACGCACAAAAAACCAATCATTGCACCCATCCAGCTGTTGGAGGCAGACATCACCGCCCGAGAGGATTACACAAAGATCCAAAAACTCAGGTCCCTCGGGGTCAAGTACATCGTCTTTGAGGGAGGGGGGATACTCTTCGCATCCAGGGAGGTCCTGAGCGAACAGTCGCTCGTCACCTTTTACAGGAACTCACGAGACGTCCGCCTCATGAGGCAATTCGGGACGGACCTGCTATTCGAGATTCTGCCGCCGAAGCTCACAGGCCCCAAGTCCTGACCTCGACCACGGAATTGATGATGCTAGCGGCACAGGCTCGCATAACATTTGCCGCGGCTGCATCTTGCCCCTGAGGAGACAGGGACCAAAAGCGATCGTCTCTTAGAATCCCAATTGCGCGCGGCCTCGTAAGAGCCCTCGAAAAAAAAGCTTGACATCGCTGGATCAGCTGTTTAACGTGTCTAATTGGCCCGTAAATCGCGGTGTTGTCTTTGCCGACTGGCGCCCACCCCGTCAGTCCGGTGACTTGGACAGACCGCCGATAGTAGGGATGTATTGTGCGAAATTGCGCAACCGTGAGGCAGGGGATAGGCCAGGCCGGCGCATTACCGCGTCTATATGGGCCTGTGTGTCAAGCCCGGCCTTGCGCCAATGTAACTGGGTCTGCAAAGGCCACCGCAAGCGCCTCGCAACCTGTTTCTCTCCAGCCCAAAATCTGCGACCCATTTGGTCTCAGTAGTGGAACGCCCCCGATTCTGCGTCCTGCGCAGCCTCACGACCCACCCAGAATGGAACCAATTGCAGCCTTGAAACGAAATCAACCAACTGTAGGGGCAGCTTTGTGTCTGCCCGATTGTAGGGGCGGTTCACGAACCGCCCAGAATGAAACAAAGGGAGAACAAGAATGAAGGACAAGGACATCGACAAGATTGCACAGGCAATCGCGGCGAAGATCGGAGAACCGGGCGGGCCAGTCATTCTGGGCTGTGGCGATGCAAGCAGCAGTCAAGACTATCGGTGTAGTGACACCTACATCTGCTACGATGATTATGAGTGTGGGGGCGCCGGGGTCTTTAACTGTGGTTATGGCTTCTATTGCCACGGGTACTTTGACTGCGAAGGAGCTAGCTCTCAGTTCAACTGCGGGAGTGATCGTTTCGTCTGCGACACCTACAGCGCTTGAGCGGCAAGGGGGTGCCGCAGCGTCGGGACCGAGGCAAGGAACTGTGGCAGGCACCATCTTCAAGGGACACTTGAATCTGCTCCCTGCGTTCCTGTGCCACTGGTATCTGGATTCACAGTTTGGGCGGCGGCCAATGCGGTGCGGGTTCGCGACTGGTCTGACTGTGCGTAAAGGGTAACTAGTGAATTGATAACCGCAGAAAACATAGGAGACAAGAACAATGCAAAAGGAGGACATCAACAAGATCGCGGAGGCAATCGCGGCGAAGATCGGGCAGCCGGACGGGCCGGTCGTTCTCGGCTGTGGCGATGCCAGCAGCAGCACAAACTACTACTGCCCCACCAGTTT
>DATLAJ010000178.1 GCA_035527515.1 bacterium | reverse complement strand
AAGGTTCGCCTGGTCAAGGTAGCGCTCCAGAGCCTCGATTGCATCATCCCGTTTCATCCCTATGAGCATGAGCTCGGGGCCGGGCCGTTTGGAACCTGTTGCGAACGCCGGCGGGACTGCATTGACGTCTTCAGGCTTCTTGCCTGGCCCGGAAGCGCGAATGAGGCTTTGGACCTTGGACCTAACCTTAATGCCACCGAAGCAGACCTCGGCCTCGTTTCTGGACTCGAATACATTCGTGACCTCCCCAACGACGCCGATCCCTACCATCTCCACTTGCATCCCCTTCCTGATCGTCTCCACGGTGAGCGACTTGGCTGGCGGCGCCTTCGGTCCGCTCGTGCGTTCTGACTTCGCCAACACATCCTTCTGCAATCCCTCGATTCGCGTCCTTGCGCGGTCAACATCGCGAGCAGCAAGCGTTCCCGCCGAACCTTTGGCCCGAAGCGAGGCCATGATGCTGCGAACCTCCGATTTAGCCTTCTTAATGAGCTCATCCGCCTCGTGCCTCGCCGAATCCACCATCTGCTGTGAGCGCTCCTTCGCGAATTTTAGCGACTTATCAAGCTCTGCCTGAAGCGCGGACGTCTCACTTGTTCTCTTATCAAGCTCCGCTGTCTGTGCCCGAACGACGGACTTCTCCTTGTCGAGGAACGCAAGCAGCTCGCTGACTCGCCTGGACTCGACCGACAGCGACGATTTTGCGCTGCGAACGAGGTCTTCGGGCAGCCCGAGTCGCTTGGCAATCTCGAAAGCGTTGCTGGCGCCTGGGAGCCCGATGACGAGCCGGTAAGTTGGCTGAAGCGTTAGCGGATCGAACTGAACGGAGGCGTTTTTGACGCCGTTGGTAGAGTGGGCAAATACCTTAATGGAATTGTGGTGAGTGGTGGCGATTGTGTGTGCGCCGGCGTCAGTCAAATGACCTAGAACTGCAACGGCAAGCGCCGAACCCTCCGATGGGTCTGTGCCCGCTCCCATCTCGTCCAGCAAAACCAGGCTCCTGCGCGTCAGGTTCTCCACAATCCTCACGATCTGACCCATGTGCGAGGAGAACGTGCTGAGAGACTGCTCTATCCCTTGCTCGTCGCCTATGTCGGCAAAAACGGCATCGTATAGCGGCACGGTTGAGCCCTCTTGGGCGGGGATGTGAAAACCGGATAGCGCAAGCAGCGTGAGCAGGCCTACCGTCTTGAGGGCGACTGTCTTACCTCCCGTGTTTGGCCCCGTGATGACGAGCGTCCGGTAATCGCCGCCGACTCTGATGTCAATCGGGATGACGCCTTCTTTCTTCTGGGCTTGCTGTTCCAGATCATCTGATGCTTTCGAGGCGAATCTCCTCCAGAGCTCCGTGCTGCTGAGCTCTTTCCGGTCGGAAGCTTGGTCGTTAGCTTCCTGTGCTGTCTCGGCCCCAAAGCGTCTGTTGGCGAGCACCAGAAGCGGGTGCCTGGCCTCGCGGAGCACAAGTCGTTCATCGGCGGCGATCTGGGGCATCTTAGCGTCCAGAAGGTTTGCGAATCTTGCTCTGGCGAGTATGCAATCAATCTCGGAAAGCAGCTCTACGTCTCTTGCGATGTCATCGGCCGACTCGCCCACCTGCGAGGTGAGCTCGCGGAGTATTCGCTCGATCTCGCGCTGCTCGGCTATCTGAAGCTGGCGAACTTGGTTGTTGAGCTCAACCGTTTCCTTCGGCTCGATGAACACTGTCGCGCCACTGGATGATTGATCGTGAATAACCCCTGGCACCGCTGAGCGTCTCTCGCTCCTGACGGGGACGACGAACCGTCCATCCCTTACCGTAACATACTGCTCCTGGGCCGCGATGATGCCCTCTCGCGAACGGAGCAGCGTGTCGAGCTTCTCTCTAATTCTCTTCTGCGTTGTGTTGATCTTGATCCGTATGCGCCGAAGCTCCGGGCTTGCGCTGTCGCGGACCTCGCCGCTTGGCGCAATCGCCAGTTCGATCGACTCGGTAACTTCGGGCAGCCCGGCCAAGAGCTTCACCTTGCGCCCAAGCCTGGGCAGGGTTGCTGTCAAGTTCACGAATCTCCGCGTCAGGTTCTGGCAGGTGCGAAGTGTCTCAGACACCGCAAGTAGCGTTTCGGGCGGCAGGAGAGAGCCTGCCACGCGGCTTCTGGCAATGGCCTCGTCTATCATCTTGACGCCCGCGAGTGGCGAGGCCATCGTCCGCAGCACCTCCACCCCCTCGCCCGTCTCCTCGAGAAGGTTCTCGACGGCAAGTTGCTCCGATTGAGGCGCGAGCTTCTCCACCGCTAGTCGGCCCTTAGTCGTCTCGGCAAGCGAGGCGGCCGCCTCGATCATCTTAGGGAAATCAAGCAGTCGAAGGCTTTTTTCGTCCAATCAGTCGCTCCTGGTAGTTATCGTTGCGAAAAAAGTAGTCTGGGCGCCGCCGAGTGTCAAGACCGCGGCGTGAGCGATTGATTTGGATGGGGTCCACGAAGGACACGAAGCGGCACGAAGAGAGGATGTTTTGCCTCGCGCATTTGCTGCTTGTGGCCAGCTGAGCTACGGGATGCCTTCTGTGGTTGGCTGTGCGTCTTAAACTCCAACACGAATCACAAGAAGGCCTTCGTGTGTCTTCGTGTGCTTCGTGGATTATCAATCTCATC
>DATLAJ010000177.1 GCA_035527515.1 bacterium | reverse complement strand
ATATGATACTATAATCGTGGACGGCTTCCGTGCTCTTCATGACCCGACTCCTTTGGCCTTATCGCTGCGGATAGCTGATAAGATACCATGAGTCGGGTCTCTTTTTCAATGAGCAAAAAGTGCGAAACTATAGCCTAGTATCCCCCTAGTATCTACCAGGAGATAGTTGATACGGGGCCACCTGTTGTAACGACAGATGTTCCGAATCCAAGCGGACAGGAATCAGACTTGGAGAAAACAATCTCCCATAGCAATCCTTCATGTATTGCATGGCAGGGTCCCAGCAGATGAGGATGTGCTCTTATGCGTAGGTGTGTGGTAGTCATCTTCGTGATCTGGCTCATAGTACAGGGCATATGTGTATCTTCCGATGAGAGGACACCATGGGATGAACGTATCCGACGAGACTTGTCAATCTTCAAGTATCTAACGGTACCTGCGGAGGCGAACAAACCTCAGGGTTGGCAGGCGCTCAAGGAATCTCTGCAAACACTCGTGGCCATATACCCGGAAAGCAGCTATGCCGCTGATGCGAAGTTATGGTTGGCTTGGGGCAAGGCATCGGAGGAGAACGAGAGGGATGGAGCGGTCAAGGATTTGAGGGCGATCATTGCTGAGCATCCTGATACGCCCACTGTTGTCGAAGGGCCGCCAAACGAACCGCTACAGGAGGTACTTGACCCCAATTGGGTACGGTTCACCTCCGTAACCAGAGTGTTGAATCCAGATGGAACTGCAACGATTCGTCCTTTTCCCAAATCAGGCGAAGAGCGTTTTGACGAATTCGGTTTCAATGAGGCCAGGCGTTACTTTGAGCATCTGGAACGTTTCCCGCGCAAGGCTGGTGACGTTGCACATCTGATGATAGCAGCTTTGTTTCTCAAGGATGGTCGGAAGGAGGACGCCGCGACGGAGTTCATGGCGATCATCCAGAGCTACGAGGACCCAGAGTCGGCTCTTCGCGCGGATCGAAGGGCAGGCGACGAGAAGTACGGCTATTTGATCGCGATCTGGCTCTCGCCGCTGTCAAGGGCCTATTATGGACTCTTTAGGTTGTATGCGGAAGCAGGGGAATACAATAAGGC
This sequence comes from bacterium, assembly GCA_035527515.1. Lineage (NCBI taxonomy): Bacteria > bacterium. The sequence continues at coordinate 2,663 of DATLAJ010000177.1, read as the reverse complement.
ACTGGCTTACGGCACCAAGCTGGCAGACTGGAGAGGTTCAGAAGACGGACGTGCGATAGAGCGGCTGGTTGCAGACACTTGCGTCAAAGCCAAGGATTTTGAGAAGGCTGAACTATATTACAAAGAGGCGCTTGGGCGGTTCATGCGGAACGCCCATAAGAAGGACTGGCTGTCAGCCGACAGGGTGCAGAAAACCAAAGACGAATTGCAGATTCTTATCAAGGCATGCCACGCAGCCAAGGCCGGGCGCGAGTTCGCTATCCCCAGACCATCTGAGCCAAAGGGACCCTACGCGCCGGAGCGTATGCGGTGTGATCGCTGGCCCCCCGATAGCAAGGAAGAGCGCGAGAAACTTGGTATCAGCGAAATCGATGAGGAGCGCTTGGGAACAGATCAGGGTCATCTTCTGAATGGACAACGCCTCTGGCTGTGGGCTACACTTGATCTTCTGATGAAGGAGGGGTTCCGCCCTGACCTAAAGCGAACTCTCAGCTTGGAGAATTGGCCGGCAGCTCGGAATCAGACGGTTGTCATCCTGTGGTCGGCGAAGGGCTACTCACTCCAAGCGCGCAGGGAAGTCAGAGGAGATCCCGGCACTTTCATTCTTATCGTTCCGGAGAAAGCTCAGCAGTTAGCCGGGCTTGACGAATCTCGGCGGGTCTTGGCCACGCTTGATTTCTTCCTCTCAGACCGGTTCCAAATCAAATCTGAGGACACTGAGCAACCGGTCGACGGTCACAAGGTGCTGACCTATGAATTCAAGGACGGTATAGCTTTCATGAAGTTCGGTTCCAGGCCGGAACAAGATGTCTCGGCTGAGATTAGGGCATGGTGCGCTGAGGATCGCATTGTTCTGAAAGTGTCCGACCCCGTTTTGCGAGAGGCCAGGGCTGAGTCAGCAATGAGGCCAGGATATCCTCCCGCCAAGCTACTAAGCCTTACCGCCTCGCTGGCCAACCTGCCCGAGGCTGATGAAGGCAGGGCACTCTTTGAGAACCTTGGCGGGGCCCTGAAGCGAAACTCGAAAACCGCTCACGAGCAACTGAAGCTGCTTCTTGCACACGGCGGTCCATGGGCTTTCATTGGCGCCGTGGGAGCGGTCTGTGTCGAACGTTCAGATAATGCCCAAGCGCGCGCAATCGGTGCAAAGGCGGTTGTCGACATGATGGCAAATCTTGCTATACCTGCCTCGCCACTGACCACCGAGGAAGAGAAGCTCGTCATCCAGCAGAACATCGAAGCACTCATTGCCAATCAGAAAGAACCTCAAGGAGAAGCCTATGCCTCGGCAAAGACTGTCATTCAGGAGGCGGAGGGCCGCGCGACTCCCTTCCTATTGGACGCACTGAAGAAGGACCCGCCAAGACCGGTGAAAGAGACTATTTGTGAGCTGATCGATCGATGCGGCCAGCTCGATCAGCTTGCAGAAGTCGTAAAGGCCTGCGCCGCAGAACCTGACGGCGACCTGAGGAGCCGGATGATCGACGCGAGCTTCGGAGCGAAGATAAGAGCATTACAGGAGAAATGGGACAAGTACGTCGAATCTGCCGGTGATGGGAAAATGAAAGGGAAGTAAAGGTGCTCTTTGTTAGAACTGAGGCCACCAGCTGATTGGTGATCCTGATGAGGCGGAGGAGGTCGGGATTGCGGCGAATCCAGCGGATTTGCTGTTCGTCATTGAGGAAGCAATGCAGCGCAAAAGCATCGCCTAACGTTATGGGCGCTTGCAGTTCGGCAGCTTGATGACCTCCAGTCGTAGGTTCTACAGGCAGGTGTGGGCGAGCGGGGGACCACGTCCCACATATATTCGGCCTGTGATGAGATATGACAGGTGTTGTGGAACATGGCCATGGTAATCACTTTCCGGACAGCGCTGGTTTCTGCCATAGCGCTCTTGCTTCTCTGGACTGGTATTGCCCGCTCTCAAGGTGCGGAGGCGGAGCTTGTCGCGGTGATCCATCTCCCCTACGAGAGTTCCTCTGTTCGTGCCAACGTCCCCATATTCGGATTAGCCTACGGCAAGATCTTCCAGTCCTACCGGCTTGAGTTCGGCCAAGGGCGCGATCCCAAGGAATGGACTCTCATAAAGGAATCGACGGAGCCTGAAGAGCACGATCCGTGGGCCGAGGGCAAGGTCAAGTGGTCCAAGGATTGGGGCGTCGAGACAGGCAACCTCGGCGTCTGGCGGACGGGGCTTTCGGAGTACACCTACGGCCAGCATTGGGAGCACGACCTGCTCGGCCCCTATACCCTTCGTCTCACGGTTGCCGACAAGCATGGCCGCGAGGCGCAGCATTCAGTTCACGTGATCGTTGCGCGCGTCGTCAGGAACGACATCGGCGGGAGCGTCGAATCGCCCGACGGCGTGGCCCGCCTGGAGGCGGGGGCCGATTCCATCACTTCCGCGTTCGTCCTCGTCTCGCTGCTTCCCAGGGGCGACCCGCTGCTTCCCAGCACCGAGCCAAAACCCGCAAAGAACCTCCTGCTCATCGGAACCGCTTACGAATTCCAGCCGCCCGGCCTGGAGTTCAATGCGCCCGGCCGGACATCTCCGGCCGGTTCTGTTCTTCTTCGATTGTGCGATCTCTCATTCGGCCACGGGGGCAGGCACCGCCGCCGAAGGCAGCACAATGTCCTTTTCCAGGATGGTTACGGAACTAGGG
>DATLAJ010000176.1 GCA_035527515.1 bacterium | reverse complement strand
TTATCGATGTTTGGCAGCTGCCAAATCTTTACGTGTTGGTTCTCGATAACAGCGTTATCGGAACCCAACTATCCGCCCTCCATCCTTAGTTTCTCCTGAAGTGGAGCGCGTTCGTTAGCCTGCGCGAACTCTAACGGAGCGACTCCTTCTTCTCGCTAGGGTCGTGGGAACACGCTCAACGCATCGCTTAACATGCTCACCTGTCACGGGTGGGCAAGAGCTGAGCTTGCGAAGCTCGGGAACTAGAGGGCGTCCCTAATCACCCGAACACCTCGGAGGCGGAGCCGACCAGTCCTTTCTTCTCCGTTACTCCGCTCACGTCCATAGGAACTCACTCCTATCCCACTATGCGAGGGAACACTGCACGACATGTGTTCCCATCCGCTATCCCTACATACGCAAGCGCTGCTATGCGGGGGGCCGCTCAGCCCCCCTGTCCTTTCAATCAACACCCCCACCTATCAACTATGCCGGCATGTAACCATGCCCCCCCTTGACGACAGTGGACAGAACACTACAAGCGAATCGAGCTTGGCACTGACCTAGACGATATCTTCCACACTTCCGGAGGCAGACTACGAAAAAGCAAGGAGGTACAGGCCGCAGCAGACCGAGAATCTCTGCTCCACCCCGTGCCAGCGATCGCTCTTGCCCTTGCCAATAGCGGCGCTTCAGAATTTCAAGAGGGGCATATAAGAAGGTAGGGGGCGGATTTCTCGAGAGAAAGTTTTGCTCTGAATTTTACAGTCCCGACCACACGAGAAGGTTCATTGGAAGCCTATCTAAGTGGATGGCTCTCTTCTCTGCGCGGGAGGGTGTTTGGCTGCGATGAAGTCCGTTAATCCGGCTGTATCTCGCGCATCGCTTCACACGTGGCCGCAGCGCCCAGGATGCCGAACTCGCGCTGGTTGTCGTCGAGATACCTATCCTCTATCCAGCTATGCTCAATCTCTGCATACGTCGGTGTGTCGTCTGTGATGAGTCCCAGCACGAAGGCCAGGGCCGTCAGTCCGACTGCTATTGCGATTACGATGTGTCTCACTTGCATCAATGCGGCGGCTTGCATACCTTGCACGGTGTGTATCCCATGCGTTTAGCCTCAGCCAGGCTGATCGGTATCTTGCTCGTGCGCAAATATCGACAGTTCCCCCGATGATATTTGCTGCCGGTTCTCGTGATGTAAACTGTCGTCTGTCTATTCCACCTATCGGGGGGCGTCACATTCGGGCTGGGTTGATTCTTATGTGTGGATGCAGGAGACGTCCCGTGTCTGAACTCCCAAGGCGGTATAGGGCTTAAGTCGGCCCACAGACCCCGCTTGGCTTTGCGCGACTCGTTCTCCAGAAGCTCAAGAACTTTGTCGTTGGGCACATACTCGCGATACCACCAAGCATGCCCGCTGGCGACGAGCATCCTGCTCAAGTCGCGGCCGTCAATTAGGATAACATCCGCAACCATACGACCGTATGTGTAGTGCTTGGAGCCTCGGACAGGGTTAGACGGATACCGAGAAGTGCTTCACGTAACCCGGCTCGATAGTCGCAAAACGCCATATGACGAGATCGACAACAGAGACCCGGTCGGCAGTATCATCAGCTATGGCGCGACAAAGACGGTCTGGAGAATCGAAATTGGCCGCCTTTGCCACTCTGGCGAGATGCCTATCCGGTTTTGCCACGTCAAGGCCTATGTTCTTCGCAAGATGATACCGCGTAACAGGCCCAATGAAATCAAGCCTTCCCAAAAAGTAGACCCCACCAGTCTCAATAAGATGTTTGAACTTCTCAAAGCCAGCCATCGCAACCTGTCTGCAAGTGTCGATGATAGCCGAGATTTTGCGTGGATGATTGAATACCTTGAGAGCCTTGTCCCGACAGGATTTGCGGCATTTCAGCACGGCTTCTGCATCGCACCAGCCGAAAAATGCCTCCGATAACATGGGAAACAGCCCAAACAAAACAAGATGATCCTCGAGATCGATCCTGGGGCCGAGGTCGCTGCCTTCCCCCTTTGCGAGGAGGCGTTACAGCAGCCTTGAGTCCATTGGAGCAGTCTCTGTCGTCGGTCACTAGGGCTGCTGCAATACACGCTTGACCTCTGGCAACGGGCTGATTTTGGACATCGCATGCCAGTTACGGACGGCGTCAGGAATCGGCATCTTCCTACTCCGGTAAAGGCCTTGGAGACCGTAAGCCAGCTTTGCAGCAGCTCCCTGATACTTGGGTAGGTCGTGAATCGGAATCGCTGTTGGAAGGATGGAGACTCGTTGCCTTTCCGCTTCATTCGGCAACCGGGTAACCTCTTGAAGATAACCAAGAGCAGCGCAAAGCAAGCCGCATTGCCTTTCATTTAAGAGAGCAGGGAGGTTCCGAATGATGGTTGAGACCGTGTGCAGCGCCGCCAAGAGACCCGGCTGGCTTCGAGCCACAATCTTGTTGATCAGATCATTCAATAGGTCCGCAGGCGGTACGGGGATGCTGCCTCTTTCACTGTGAAGAAGCCAGAAAAAAAGACCAGAGATCGAATCATTGACTTCCTTCTCTTTCGTGGAGTTCAGCCCAACGCGAAGCCTCGAGGCGGTCTCGTCAACTAAGCCTCGCTCAATGAAAAGAGTCATGGACAAGGCCGAGAGGACACAAATTCCTGAACGGTCCATCTCATCGAGCATTTTGAGAGCGTGGTCTTTCATGCTCGAGTCATCGATTGAGCCGAGTCTGGGCAAGACCACCTCAGCCATCAATGTAACCAAAGTGTCAAAGCGCAATCGCAGCCTGTCTTTGAAGTCTCGGATCAGCTGGCCGTTCAGGAAATCGGCCTTCTCCCCAGCCCATGTGCTATCCACCTTCTGGAAGAGCGCCAGTGCCTCTTCAGCACCCCAGTCTATACATCTCATTTCCTGCTGTTCCGACGGAAACAAAGGAAGTGTTGCGATGAGCCACTCTTGAGCATACTTCTCCTCAACGAGGTGAAAATCCATACGGATACCCCCTTTATCGTCCCTGGCTATTACAGGCGGGAATGTCGTCGCCAGAAGGTGGTCGGATAGTCTCTCTTTGGCCATCCCAGGTTTCGGTTCTGGAAGGGACAGGAAGGCAGAGTCGAAGAAGAACCTAACGGATGGGAGCCTGCTCTTTGCGTTAGTTCTCGACCACAAAGCCTTAGCGAAGGAGGCTCTCTCCTCATCGGTCAATGCCTCTATCTCGTTGATCTTTGCCAACCTGCACACTGCCCGCGTCCTTGCCTCCGGCGCGCCGTCCTTCACGACACGGATGAGATTAGCGATGGGAGCGGCCCATGTGGATCGTTCGAAACCCGTGTCCAATTTCATGGCTTCTGGCCACACAATGCAATCAAAGGGCTCTACCCACCGCTCACGCATGGCCACTTTGAATCCCATCTCAGTCGGGATGGGCAGCGAGAGCAATATCGGCATTCTCTCCAGGGTCATTGATTCGGGCATTGAGGACAGGAGCTGGCGGAAAATGGCGCCAAGGGACTCGTGAAATAAATAGCATGCGGCGAAGAGATAGTGCTCATACATTCTCATTGCCGAGTCGAATAGACTCTCAAGCTGCTCAGCAGATAGCCGGAGACAGAGGCGGGATAGTAGCACTGAGAGTGTGTCAACAAGGCGTTGAGAAAAACTCGTTTGCCATAGATTGATCTCATGCTGATTCCTAGCAAGATGCCCAACTGCTTGTCCCATGCCCGTCGTGAACATGTCGTTGAGCACATTCACTTGATCTGTTGATAACGTGGCGACACGAACCCGGTCGAAATGATCCTCAATTCCCTTCTTGTTTCCCGATCTAATCATTGAGGTTAGAGACAGAAGTGGTGCAAATGGCGCCACCCATTCACAAGCCTTTATGACCATTTCAGAAGGGAGGGTGGCATGACCGCACCCACTTTCCTCAAGCATCCGAAGACAAACGAACGCCTGACGGAAATCAAAAATGCTCAAGCCCGTTGCAGCGAGGTTCGTGACGGTAACCCCTCCCCTGTCAAAATCCTTCTTGACTTGCTTGTAGCGCGAGGGTTGGGGAGGCGGTCCTGAGAGCTCTGACTCCAAGTGCTTCACCTGAGACAGGGGATTGCATGAGTATTCCTCCAGTCTTACCCATCGGTTCTTCTCTACTTGCTCAAGGTCGCTCTCGGATTTGAGTTCACGCCGGCGGATGGACCGCAAGAGGAGCATCGTCCAACCCTCTTGGGATAGAAGAGAATAATTTGCAGAATATGCATCGAGGCCGGAACGGATAGTGTTCAAGGAATCTTGGGCAACCTTCTTCGCATCTTTGAGCTCTCCGAGCTCAGCAAGTATAGACGCCCGCTTCACGTTCCAGAATGGGAGGTCTTGCACAAGAGGCCACTCGTCTATTGTCTTTCTGGCTTCCACCTGCTCTAGACGAGAGAGATGGAATAGGGCTTTCTCGTAAAACCACCTGGCCTGCCACTTCTTGTTTCGTCCCACAATCTTCTCGAGAGGACCCATCCATTGATCGAAGCTCCTCTGGTCTAGATCCTCCCTCGCCTTCCTTGCGAGCGCAAAAGCGAGTTTGACCCAACGCTCGCCGACGAGGCGCCAATCTAGGCTCCTATACTCATCCATGTCTGGCTTTATCGTGGCTCCCTCGAGCTCTACTAGGCTGGGATATGGGTTGAAGCTTCGTACAACGGCCAGCATCTTCTTGTGCCAGTGGCCGACCAGGGGCATGAAGGCTTTCTCTAAACGCCAATTCAGCTCGTAAAGCAGGAACAAGTTCTGCGGAAGTGGAAGACGCGCGACAGAGTTCAAGACCGGGTCGATCAAGTATTTGGTCTTTTCCCAGATCACATCCCTGTTTTCCGGAGGAGCAATCTCCCACCCAGGATACTTCAGCCTCTGACGTTCCCAGCTTTCACGCAGTCTCTTAAGCTTGCTCTCATCCAGTGACTCAAATGACAGGCGCTCGGGATCTTCTCTGCCCAGATCCGGAAGTGAAGCCGGCCCGGGCGGGACGGGCGGCAGACTCTCGCTTCGCTTCCAAACACTAGTTGGTGTGGGCTTCGGCCAGGTCGTCACGTCAGGCGGTTTACCATACATAAGGTCCAAGAGAAACCATTCGAGCGCCTTCGCATGGCGGATCTTAACGTCGTGCCATTCTGACTCCGGGAATATTGGTGAAAGGTCTATTGGGATTATTCCTTTAGTCTCAAGCTCCTGTCTCCTCCGCGCAGACAGACTCAAAAGGCCGCAAAGGTAAATCTTGGGTGTGTGGGCTCCCAAGTTCTCGCGTACCCAGTCAGTCCAGCATTGGAAATTAGGATCATCCCCGGAGAAGCCGATCAGGCAGAAGACGTTCTCCATAATGCTCTGCTGAACCATGTTTACGAAAGGTGCGCAATTCCTGCGGTAACTATGGTAGTCCTTTTGGGTGATGATGAATGGCCTATGGGAGGGGAAACTCCCGTGCAGTTTAACGATTCTCGGCTTCATTCGACCGGGGATGTCTTCCTGACATACGACGACATCGTATTTCTTGTCATAGATATCTGCCGAGGCTCTTTCAAGCAAAGTGTCGTAATTGGTTGTGAACACATCCGACCACGGCAGTGAGAGAAGCAATCTGTGAAGGTGGCCCGGATTATAGCTCGTGTCACGTATCTCCTCTTGAAGCAGCCTATCGAGCGCGGCACGCCCAAATGTGTGTTCGTACTCACTGGCGAGCTTCAATGCCCCAGATCCCTTAATAGCTTTCGACTTTAGCTTCTTTCTCTTTGCTTCGGGAATTGTGTCGCCGGGATAAAGGTCGTCAAAGAACCGGGAAGCTAATTCGCCCCACAATGGGCAAGGAGGAATCCTGTCAGAGGTTCTCGCCGCGTTGCGGCTAAAACCTGCCCCGACCATGACTGCTGCTTGGCCGAATTCTCGCCCGCACCATAGTCTCTTGCGTATTTGCTCTACATGACGCTGATCCGAGAAACGCTGCACGTTACTCATCTTCAATCACGTCCCTTGCCAGAACAACGGTGCTACCTAAACCAGAAGAAACCCGCCTCAATCTGATGTGCATAATACACGGGTCAGGCAATACCGGGAACCCGATACGGGAATCGGAGAATCTGTTGCCCTGATCTTTCCCATTTGGACAAAGATCAAGTGGCGATTTTGTTCAGCACTCAATTGGCTTCGGCAGGAGTAGGCGATGAGTCCCAACCCTGATCCTGAAGGGTTCACACCACCGCCGCCCGTGTTAGCAGGACATACATCTAGACACGGGAGGCTTTACAGAAACAGCCGCTTAAGAGTCTCCTTGTCCTGTTGCAGCTCATCCGGCAGGCCGGAGAAGGAGACTTTGCCGAGCTTGAGCGAATAGACACGTTGGCTGACGTGGTGGCGCTATCATGCGGGGGAACATGCGTATGCTGTTCTCCCCATCATCCTTCACCTCCCAAGGTGGGAACTACCTATGTGCATATCAACCCCCCATCACGCATGTCGTTTGAGCCGCCCCACGGGCGTGACCTCCTTGGCGGCAGTGCAACACCTGGCCCTCGGCAGTGCACGTCCTCAGAACTACAAGCCGAATTGGGACTAGCACTGACCTAGTTGATGTCTGACACTACTTCGGGAGCAGAGCGTGAGAAAGCATCGCTGTAGTGGTCATAGCAGACTAAGAATCCCTATCGTGGCCCTCGGCGGTGTAACCAGTAACCACGTGTAACCAGTTACGTAATGGTTACGCGCATGCCCTCGGCAGTGATACCACTTCAGAATTATCGAGGCTCTACCACACAGGCCTATGTAGATTCATTCGCGAGAGAAAGTTTTGCTCAGTGAAATTCTACCTCTGTGCCAACACCCTGTTTGCTTGCCATTGGAGCGGGGCTATGGGGATGGTGAGATGACCGGTGAGGGGGGGAAATTGGCATCGGGGGGGGTTGTATGCTTGAACCCCCACCGCCTTAGCATCCAGGTCATACACCCACTTCAGATTCATCAAACACCTCC
>DATLAJ010000175.1 GCA_035527515.1 bacterium | reverse complement strand
TCTTTCCCCGGTCGGTGATGAAGTATTTCAAGAGGTCCACATCCTTGTAATCGATCTTATCGATTCTCTTCTCGCAGAACCTGCAGTATCGCCTTCTATAAGGCTTGAAGCTTATTACCATTGTTACTTCCTACAAAAGTTATCGTGTAACCCAATGCACCAAAACTCTCGACTAAAGAGCGGATGGCCTGCCGCCCCTAGAAGGGCAGGTCATCCTCCGAAACGAGGTCCGAAGCGGGCTTTGTGAAGGTCTGCTCCTTGAAAGCGCCAGCACCGCTCTCTGCCTTAGGGGACGAAAGAAGCTGAACGTGAGTCGCCACCACCTTGAGCTCTCTCCTCTTCTGACCGTCTTTCTCCCACTCGTCCATCCGCAATCGACCCTCTACGAAGACAAGCCGCCCCTTCTGAAGGTATTCTGCCTTTCGTTCGGCCTGCTCACCCCAATGCGAGATTCGGTTGATGAACATCGTCTCCTCTTTCCAACCATCTCCCTCACGTTTGGCCCTGTTTACCGCCAAGTCAAACTGGCACACGGGTAAATTCGACGTCGTGTACTTTAGCTCAGCGTCCCGAACGAGGCGCCCCACCAAGAATACCCTGTTTAGATCAGTCATTTCAATGCCCTCTTACCCTAGTCTGATGCCTCTACCACAGACTCATCAAGCTCCTCCTCCGAAGCCTTCTCCTCATCCTCAAGTCTTACAAAAAGGTGGCGAAGTACCTCGTCCGTCAACTTCAGCTGCCGGTCGATCTCATCTTTTGCCGACGAGTCGCCAAAAAACCGCATCACAATGTAGTAGGCCTCATGAAACCTCTTCAGCTCGTAGGCTGTCCGCCTCATGCCCCATTCTTTGATCTCCGTCCGAACACAGCCGAGCCGCTTCGCGAGCTCCTCAAAGCGCTTGATCAGAGAAACCCTCTCCTCGTCTTGGAGATTCGGCCTCAAAGCATAAACAAGTTCATACGCTCTCAATAAAGCTTCCTCTCTTTCGTCCGTTTATTATGTATGTTCATAGCAGCGACACCGCCCTGTATAGCAAAATCTGCTACCGCTGTCGAGCAACTTTGCAAGATCTCCGACAACAGCTCAAGCTGCTCCTCGGCAAAAGCCGATAGAACCCACTCAACTCTTGACTCTCCACGAGCCGGCTGGCCTATGCCTATTCTCAGCCTGTAGAACTCAGGAGTGCCAAGGCTCTCGATTATCGAGGTCAGACCTTTGTGCCCGGCAGCCACCCCGCCAAACTTGAACTTATAGTGCCCCACATCCAGCGCAATATCGTCATGCACAACCAGCATTTTGTCAACACCGATACCGAGCCGTTTGACAAGAAACTTCACATACTGTCCTGAGTTGTTGACATAAGTCCCAGGCTTGGCAAGGACGCCTTGCTTCCCATCAACATGCCAGACCGCGACGTCCCCCTGACCAGAGCAGTAAAACCTCACATTCTCAGCTCCAGCCAAGACATCCAAGGCCATGAAGCCCGCATTGTGTCGGGTCGAGGCGTATTCGCTCCCGGGATTCCCGACGCCAACCACGAGAAAATCCTGAGCACCACCAAGCGTGCGCTTTCGCCTCAAATATGCCCAGAGACCGGTCCTACCCAAGCCGTTACTCGCTCGCTGGCTCTTCCGCCTCGGCCTCCTCTACCTCCTCCTCGGGTGCCTTCTCCTCAACCTTCTTGGCCAATACCGAAACGACTGTCCGCTGCGGCTCCTCGAGAATCTCGATTGTGTCGGGGACCTTCAGGTCCCGGATGTGAACCGAGTCCCCCACCATCAAGGCAGAGACATCAACTTCCAACTCGTGAATAAGGTTCTTGGGAAGGCATCGTATCTTGGCTGTACGCGTGTTATGCTGCAAAATGCCACCCATCTTAACGCCCGCCGCCGCTCCCAAAACAACGATCGGAACCTCAACAACCAGCTTCTCGCCACGCATTATCCGGAAAAAGTCGATGTGAAGCAGTCGGTCACCAATGTGGTCGAACTGGGCCTCCTTCACAAGAACATCCATGTACTCGCCGTCATCAACCCTAAAGTCAATCAGCTCCGACTCGTAATCATACTGCCGCAGTAAGGGAACTAGATCGCTTGCTGTAACCACGACAGGGATCGAATCCATGCCGCGACCGTAAACCACACCAGGAATCAGACCTTGCTGCCGCATCCTCCTCGCGCCGCCCTTGCCTACCCAATCTCTTGATGAGGCGCTTAACTTCAGTTTCTCTGCCACTTTATTGCTCCCCAAATACCGTCCTATTGAAACATCTCGCTTACTGAGAGCGATTTATTGATCCTCTTAATCGCCTCGCCCAAGAGCGGGGCTATAGATAGAACAACGATCTTGTTCTTTGGATCGCGCTTTTTGTCAACTGGTATCGTGTCGGTCGTTATTATTTTCTCTAAAGGCGAATCGGTCAGCCGCTCATACGCCTGGCCGGAAAGGACCGGATGCGCGAAGCCAGCGAATATGCGCCTGGCTCCGGCAGCCTGGAGCGCCACAGCGGAGTTGGCGATTGTGCCGCCAGTGTCGATCATATCGTCGAGCAGCACAACATCGCGATGGAGAACGTCGCCAATTATATGACAAACCTCTGAGACGTTTGGCGAGGGCCTGCGCTTGTCGATTATCGCTAGACTGCTGGTAAGCCTTCTTGCGAACTGTCTGGCTCGCTCGACACCGCCAGCATCTGGCGAGACAACGACCAAATCCTTCACATCCAGACCTTGTATGTAGCCTGCAAGCACCGGAGCGGCCAACAGATGATCAAAAGGAACGTTGAAAAAGCCCTGTATCTGACCTGCGTGAAGGTCAACCGAAACAACCCTATCAGCCCCGCTCGCAGACAAGAGGTCCGCGACCAGTTTAGCTGAGATCGGCACGCGGGGCATTCGCTTTCTGTCCTGACGGGCGTAGCAATAATAAGGCAACACAGCCGTTATCCGGCCCGCTGAGGCTCTCTTCAAAGCGTCGATCATAAGCAAAAGCTCCATGAGGTGCTCGTTCACGGGCTGCCCCATCGACTGAACTACAAAGACATCGGTGCCTCGGACGTTCTCATTGATCTGAACCATTGTCTCACCATCGCTAAAATGGCCAACATCAGCGTCCCCAAGTGAGATGCCAAGGTATTCACAGATCATCTGGGCAAGAGGTCTGTTGCCGTTCCCTGTGAACACCCTCAACTGCTCAACAATCATCAACATGCCTCCTAAAACAATGCTCGACTTCAAGAAAGGGTCCACGCGCTACTGGGGCGGGAGGATTCGAACCTCCGATCCAGGATCCAAAGTCCTGTGTCTTACCACTTGACGACGCCCCAATCTATCGCGTCAGAACCGGCGGTTACAGTCTCGACTATACATGTAACTGCGTGCAGAGATGTTGTCAAGACGCACCGAACCCCCCAGTAATCAGATTGATCGTTTCTGAGGTTGAGCTCTGAAGCTGGCTGCCAGATAGGCACGGGAGTTCATGTCGACGGCCGAGTTGCTGCTTCTTTCAGCTAACGGGTGCGAACGAGGGGTGCAGGCTGTAATCCCCGA
>DATLAJ010000174.1 GCA_035527515.1 bacterium | reverse complement strand
TAGGATTGGGATGGTCGGATGCGTCATCACCGCGGAGGGAGTGGGTCCGATTGACGAGGGAAAGGGCCAAATCGGCGGAGCGAACGTCATTTGGGACACCAGGGACGACGGAAACGCCGGGAGCACTGCACAGCCCGCCTGTGGCTTACGGGGAACCCCGCCCGTCTGCTATTGTCTAAGCCGTTCCAGAGTTCATCTGGGGAATGACGACTAAAATAGTCAGCCGCTCTCTCGGAGGGGAGTAATGGTGTCAAGTCGTGCCTTTAGGCTGGCTGCCTTCGCGATCGGTGCTGCCGGTGTGGTGTTACTCGGCAATCTCCTGACCAGCCCCGCGTTCGGTCAGCGCGATGTCTTTAATGTGATCACCAAGCTCATCGAGCAGCAACGGGAGTTAGTCGAGCGCCGGCGTCAGGAAGCTAGCGCTATCAAGCGTATGCAATTTGGGCTTAAGACGCTGGGCTATTACGACGGGCTAATTGATGGTGATTTTGGTCCTAGGACTGCCGCAGCGTTAGGCGCATACCGTCGATCGGCTGGTCGGCCAGATTCAGGAATGCTTTCAATCGAGGAGATCGCGGAGATCGAGAGCGAGGCCAGCAGGCCGCAGCCTGAGCAGCCGACGACGCCAGCTGAACTGTCTCCAGAAGCACCTACTTCGGACGCGTTCATTCGAGCCGTCACTCCGCCGAGGCTCAATGCAAAGCTCCCCGACGCCGCCGCATGGATCATAATAGCCAGCAGGACAAACCCTGAGGAAGCCAAGCAGGTAGCCGAGCAATATCTGCACTGGTTCCCCAGTACAGCGGTGATCCACTCGTCGAACGGCGTTTTTGCCATTTCCATCGGCTGGTTAAATAAGGAACGCGGCAGGCCGCTTAAGGACGCACTCATCTCAAAGAACTTAATACCGGCTGACTCCTTTCTCAGCAGTGGGGACAAGCTGGAGCCTCCAATCTGGTCTGCGGATGGGCATAAGATACACTCCAGGACCGATCTTCTTCTTTATGCTCTGCTCCGGACTACATCAGAGGCAATGGGCGAGTTGCCGAACACCGGCTCCGGTGGATTTAATAGCTTCAACAGCCGGGTCGGCGGACTTGCCGATTCCACATCCGACTACCTTAGCCTGCGGACAGGCAGCTCAACGTCATCAAAGGAGCTCCGGCGACTTCCCGAGGCAACACAGCTGAAAATCCTTCGAACGGACGGTGAATGGCATCGGGTCGAGTTATTGAACGGCATGACCGGATGGGTTTCAGCAAAGTACGTCAGTCCAGATGCTACGGGTGGGGAGGCGGAGCCCAAACCGGAGGCAGTTTCTCCGGAAAAGCGAGAGCGCGACAGACAAGTGGTCGAGGCCGCGACCATCTTGCTTGATGATTTGGTTGTTTATCTGAAGCTTAATCGTGAGACGCCGGACATTGCTTCGATCGCAGAAGAGGTTTCGAAGCTCCAGCAGGCGGTCAGGGATGAAGACATTCCCTCGATCGAAGCGACTACGATTAAACTAAAGAGTGCGATGGAAGCCATCTCTGGGTTTCCCGAATTTATTGGTGATCGGGAGAAGGAGCGCACAAGGATAGAGGTCCAAAAACGTGGCCAGGCGACTACCCTCGCGTCAAAACACCAATGGTTCCTTCGGAAACAGATCGCCGACAACATAACCTCGTCGAGTGCACCCGCCCTCGCGAGGTTCTTGACCGAGTACGAAAGCGCTATGAAGAGCCCAGAGCTGTCCACTTTGACGGAGCTCAATGATCGGCTGAAGAAGTTCGTTTCCGAGAACGCACTCCAGCAGGCTTACGATGACGCGGTCCTCAACTCAACTCAGCCGACGCCGGCCCTCGAACCGACACCGGCGCCGGCCCCCGAATCTCCCATCGTAAAAACCGAAAAGAATCGACACGTGTTGGAAGGCGATCTGACTGATTGGGTTTTGGTCTGGAACGCCAGTGGCAAGGCCCCACACGTAGCGCGAAACCTCCGGGGTGATATCGTATTTGAAGACCAACAGGCTGATGCCTGTGTGCTGCACCCGCCAGCCGAGAAGCTCGACGCGGTACTGCTTGCGGTCGAGGATATCTTGAAAAAGTACAAGGTGGATAAGGTTCGTTTAGATCCGTCCGCTTGCCCAGAAACAAATTTGCAGAGTTTTGATGTGCTGATTGCAAACCGCGGTGAATTCCTGAAGCAGCCGCAAAGCTATGTCGTGCCGCTACTCGGCCTCATCGAGAATGATGCATTTAAGGAACTCAAGACTCTAACCAGCGAGGAATTTACCAAATCGGAGAAGGCTCGAGGGGTGGAAAGCACCGAGATCGAGGATGCGATTCTGAATGGGTCTCGAGAGGGCTATGGCTTAATCAAGATCGACAATGATTCAGCTGTGATCTGTATGACTACTGACGAGCAAGAGGCCGCCCATCGAGCGCTGATTAACGATCAGAGGGACTTACTTCTTCGATCTTTCAATGCGACGCCCGACATCCAACTGACGAGTTTGGAAGCTGCGTTTATCGCTGCAGAGCGTGGCCAGTGCGGTGCCATCTATGGAAATCGACCAAGCCTCGCCGATGCCATCCGGGGCCTCTGGCGTGACAAGATTCCCGTTTCCGTCGTGCCGATGTGGTTTGAGCCGAAGGTCGTCGAGACCCGAGCCAATCAAATCCAGAGCGAAAAGGAGAGGCTTGCCAAAAAGCAGCAGGACCTCGAGCAAAAGAAAAAAGATGAGGAAGAGCTGCGCAAGCGACGCGACGCGCTACGCGAGGAACAAGAAAAGAAGATTGCCCAGCAGAAGGAAGCACGGGAGGCTAAACTGCAAGAGCAGCATGGGGCACAGGCAAAAGGTCGGGCTGAGGAGATCGCGGCTGTGATTAAGGCCCTCGCTGAGGAGGACGAGGAAGAGGCAACTCAAGCGAGTAAACTGTTCCCGGATCTCGCGAGGATGTATCGCGATCACATTATCGACGGATGGGAGTACGTGGCCTTAGATAGCGAGATTACCGACTATGGAACTGCCGACTGGAAGGGCCGCCAGCTTGAGATGGTCTTCACGGATGTCGCGATCACGATGAAGAACCGGATTCTGGGGGAGTATAAAAAACTCTGCTTCAGCGCAGCCTTGATTTTTGATGAAGAGTTCAAGATGCGCCGCGACCCGTTAGAGGAATTCAACCCCAACTGTGAGCAAGCTTCAAATTTGCCGCGAGCGTGGAAACAGGCTCGAGGGTTCCAGAGTCAGTGGTTAGCCGAATAGTAAGCCCCCAATTTTGACCTTGCGAGTAGCCGCCGTGCCGCCATCTACACAACCATACCTGCGGGCAAGCTGATTTTCGATATCTTCGCATCACTCGCCGAGTTCGAGTGCGACCTCGTCAAAGGAAGAGTTGAAGCCCGCCGTGTCCATCAAGAAGCCAATTACGCCTGACTACATCGTCTGCCTCGAGGACGGGAAGAAGTTCAGGTCGCTCAAGCGGCACTTGCGTACCCACTACGACCTCTCGCCCGAGGAGTATCGAGAGAAGTGGGGACTGTCGCATGACTATCCGATGGTGGCGCCGAACTATGCCGCAGCTCGCTCTA
>DATLAJ010000173.1 GCA_035527515.1 bacterium | reverse complement strand
CGCAAGTAGGGCGAGGTTCTTATCCTTGCTGGCCGCAAAGAGCGCGAATGGCAGACAGCACAACAAGAATGCGATGATGGCGGAGCCGATAAGCCATCCCACGAACTCCTGAAACAGCAGGGACCCCAGCAGCGCACCCAGAAGGTAGAACGCCAGCAATATCTGGAGCTTGAGCGTTTGAGGCGTGTAAGAATCCTTAAAGACCTTGCGTGGAAACTTGTCGTAAACAAACGTTCGCCAATAGGCCCGTGAGAACTTGAGCTTTGCGTACTTGTAGATGGTGTCGGGATGAGTGTGATAAACGATGGCACCTGGGCTGAAAACCATCTTGTGGTGCTTTTGTGCCACCCTGAATGACAGCTCTACGTCCTCGTTGTTAGCCTTGGGATAGCGCGGGTTGAACCCCCCGAGCTCATTGAAGATGTCTTTCTTGAAGCCTGCCGAGTAGCTATCGACGAAGTCTATTGTTCGACGTTTTTTGAGCCGCTTGAACCGCTCCTCGAACTCTGCCTGCGCGAATCTCGCCACTAGCCGCTTCTGCCTCGTGCGGTAGGCGCCCTTCACGCCCACCACATCCGACTCGTTCACCAGCGGGATCACCATCTCCCTCAACCAGTTGGGCTCCGGCACGCAGTCAGCGTCCGTGAAGACGATTATGCTGCCCTGAGCGTGCCTGACCCCGACATTCCTTGCCGTTGCCGGGCCCCGGTTCTCCTGATAGATGTATTTGACGTCGAACTGCTTCACAACCTGCGCCGTGCTGTCCGTCGAGCCGTCATCGACCACGATCACCTCGAACTCCTGCATTGGCACGTCTTGGGCCGCGAGCGCCTCGAGGCACGAGGCGATCGTATTCTCGCCGCTGTAAACGGGTATGATGACGGAGAACTTGGGCGCCCTTTTGGCGGTTGGCATTGGGTCGGTATCCCTACCGGTTGTCTCAGCCGTGCGTGTCGAGTATCAGAGCCACGGCCCTGAGGGCAAGATGATACGATTCAACTCCCATACCGCATATCACGCCCCGGCACGCGCCAGCCGTGAGCATATCCTGCCTGAACAGCTCTCTCCTGAAGACGTTCGAGACGTGAACCTCGACAGTTGGCAACGAGGAGCTTGCGATTGCATCACGTATCGCGACGCTGGTGCTCGAGTAACCCGCTGGGTTGATAACGATGGCCGAAAAGCCAGCCGGCCCGGCCGATTGTATTTTATCGATGATGGTTCCCTCGCTATTGGACTGGAACGTTTCCACCTGAAGGCCCAACTCACGCGCTAAGAGCCCAAGCTGCCGATCAACCTCCTGAAGCGATGTCTTGCCGTATATCTTGGGCTCTCGCGTCCCAAGAAGGTTCATGTTCGGACCGTGAATAACTAGAACACGTTTAGTGTCATCGACCATTTCCAATACCTCATGCGTGAACCGTGCCTCTTTGCAGAAGTAGGCAATGTCCAATTGCAGAACTTCTCCAAGAGCATAGTTTGGCGCCCGGTTCCGTGTCAAGCACGAGCCTTTCAAGGTCCTCAGACAGATTTGAGAGAACAGACCTTTTCAACGTAGTGTGGTTTTTTGTCGGATAGGCAAGTTGAGCCTTGCCCTCAAGGAGCTTTATAGTCTATATTCAGCATCCCGACAATTTGTTATATAACTTACTGCAAAAGGAGCGTGGAGATTGCCGATACAGGATTGTGACGGACCGATTGATGTTATGCTGGTGTATCCGGTGATACCCCAGGGGCACCAGCTTAACTTGCCCTATGGCTATGAGGTTCCGCTATCTGTGACCACGGTCGCAGCCTATCTAGAACAGCAGGGGATCAAGACCGAGATACTCGATATGAACCTGCACCAGGAGCCGTATCGGCTGCTGCGGCGGTTTTGCGCGAAGCTGAGGCCAAAGGTTGTTGGTTTCACGGCTATAACGTCCCATATCTACAATGCGCACAAGGCTGCGACGCAGGTCAAAGAGGTTGACCCACAGGTCGTAACCGTTGTGGGCGGCATACATGTGTCTGCCGTCCCAGAGGACACGCTGAGGCGCTTCCCGATGTTCGATTACGGTGTTTTGGGCGAAGGTGAGGTGACGTTTCTCAACTTTGTCCGGCATGTTCTTGAGGCTTCCTCGCCGCAGAAGGAGCATGGCCTTGCGTATAGGGAGGATGGCCAGCCGGTCGTGAATCCCCCAAGAGGTCAGATTCAGGACCTCGACTCGCTCCCGTTCGCAGCTAGGGAGAAGTTGGAACACAGCAAATATGTGGGCTCCCCGTCCAATTACCTCAGGCTGCCAACGACGAGCATCGCTACCACGCGGGGATGTCCCTACAGCTGCACCTTTTGCTCGAAAAGTGTCTATGGCAGGCAATCCCTGCGGCACATGTCCCCCGAAAGGGCTGTTGCGGAGCTCGAGCACTGCATAGAAACGCTGCATATCCGCAATTTCAAGGCAGTGGACGATACAATGACGGTCAAAAAGAAGTGGGTCATGGCGTTCTGTGAACTTCTACTCAAAAAGGGTCTAAACTTGAGTTGGAACGCGAGTTCTCGCGTGGATGCGGCCGATCTGGAGATGCTGAAGTTAATGAGGCGGTCGGGTTGTTTTCAGATCAAGTGGGGTCCG
>DATLAJ010000172.1 GCA_035527515.1 bacterium | reverse complement strand
AAGAACGAGCTGATGGCGCTTACCCACAAGGCCCTCCAGGTAGCCAAGAGAAAAGGCAAGAACCGAGTGGTGACCACAGAAGTGGTCTTGGGCAAGGCCAAACTAAAGGCGAGAACGCTCAAAACAAAAGAATAAAAAGTGGAGATGAGCGGATTCGAACCGCTGACCCCCTGCGTGCAAAGCAGGTGCTCTCCCAACTGAGCTACACCCCCACCAAAACACCTCTCCCTAAATAAACTCGGACGAGGCGATAAAACTCTTAAGTGGGCCTACCTGGGCTCGAACCAGGGACCTCGCACTTATCAGGCGCGCGCTCTAACCTAACTGAGCTATAGGCCCGTCGCCACAAACATAATGCTCAGGCTCTCGATCTGTCAAGCCACCTAACTCAGAACCAGCAGTTCCGCAGGAGCGAGTTGTCTGGTGGCGGTGCGATGCAACCGGTGGGTTCTCACCAAAGGCTCGGAGATAGTGCTTGAGAGGGTCAAGGCCGCTTGATGGGGGACAGCCATCGCGTGTCCCCCATACCCCCTCCGCGACCGGAGAGCCTCCGCTCCCACAGCTTGGGCCGAGGGTGGCCTGGACGCCCTTCGTGCTCCTTCGTGGCCCTTCGTGGACAGAACTACCATCAATCGTCTTTCACCTCAAAGGGGCAGGAGGCGGAGCGATAGACGTTCTTGATTGAGAAGGGGCCGGTGAGGCCGATGTGGAACGTGTATGCGCCGGCTGGGGCCTGCTCGGGGAGGGTGGTGTTCAGGAGGACGAGGTCGTCGATGGAGCCGTATGCGGGCAACGGGACGTTCGCGAAGTAGGGCACGGGGTAGGCAAAGAGCGCGAGGCCGGTCGGGCCGTTGCCGTCGGGTGGGTCAGGCAGTGGCAATGCCGGCGCGGCGAGGTCCTTCATGTCCGGCGTGTTGGGTATCGAGCCCGGCCCGGTGTAATCAGGCCCCGGCTCCAAGAACTCCGTGCTGCCCTCGAACGCCGCGTAGAATATCGGAAACGGAGGCGCGGCCTCTCGAGCCGCAACGTAGAACAACTGCCCGCTCGGCACCTGAATCGCAACGTAGAGGTCAACGCTGGTCGAGGGCGCCAGATACTGGAGGGCGGTTGATGCGAGAAGGCGCGAGCCCGGCTGGTATTGCGGGTCCTGTTCAGGGCCTGTCGCGCCCCCAAGACTCGGGTCAACCTCTAGCGACTCCTCCGCCAGGAGCACACTTACGCCCTCCCCGGCCAGCCACATGTTGCCATACTGGTCCTCCGAGATAGCGCCAACACTGTCGGGCGTGACCCCTTGGTCGCTGATGCTTGGCAGAATGCCATCCATCTGCGTCCAAGCTGTGCAATCCTGACCGTCGAACCTAAATAAACCGCGCGTCACCAGATAGTACCACTCCCCGGAGGGCATCGCTATCGTTCCGTAGAACCAAAGGTTCTCCTGGCTATCCAGCGTGATCGGATACCGAGGATAGAGCTCGACGCCTCCCCGCGCTGTGAGACGGTGCCAACCGGGGTCATCGAACAGCCACACTCCGTTAGTAGAATAGAAGAAATTATCATACAAAAGGGCCCAAACGCGCTCGTCTCTGTCAATCTCTAAAGAGATGACGCCTTTATACTCATTGTAGTTATACGGGAGACCAAGCTCGCGCCAGCCCGACCCGTCGTCATAGACTATCGCGCCGCGAGCCCCACTATAAGGAGAGAAGTCCGTCCCCAGCGCAAGCCAAACCGTCTTCCCATCGGGCCCGACCTCCACATCCCATATCGCTCCATTGCAGACCCAGCTCATGTCATCGAAGGAGACCTTATCCGCCGTAATCCGATAGAGCCTCCCCGTGCACGCAACGTAAGCGGTCCCGTCTGCCGCAAATGCGATGTCCCAGATGTATCGGCTGGAGGGCGCGTAGAAGACGTCCTGCATGTCCTTTGTTACGAGCAGTGCTGAGCCGCCAAACCACTTGTTGTTGTCCGAATCGACCTTAATCACGTGGAACCCATCTTCTGAGTAGTCGTCGAAGATCGTGAACCCCTGCGAACCCATGTGGGTAATGGATGACCTTCCCGTGTAACAGCTATAGGAGTAGAACCAGACACCGTCTTCCTTGTCAGCTGCGACGTTAGATACTTCACGTCCGGTAACCGGAGACGTTATCTCGGTCACTTTCTCCCAGGCGTCACCCCCAAGCCTATACAGCGAGCGGCTATAGATCGGCGCCTCGCACAGACCATACAGAGTCCCCGCCTCATCGGAGGCTATACTCGCCAGCCAGACGTCCGCTCCCCCCGGCAGCTGCACCTCTTGCCAAAAGACCCCGTCGAAGTGCACCAGAACCTCAAACGACGGATCTGTCACGACGTCTTCCTCTCCCAGGAAGTAGGGCCGGGCATTCTCATCGAATGCGATCTCCGTCCAACCCACACCCTCTGGCAGACCATCCTCGACACCCCAGATCGACCACGCGTCACCATCTAGCCGACCGATCCGCTCATCCGCTACCCCGAACCATTTTCTGTCCCGCGAATCGACGCGGAGGACCCGCTCGGGCTCTAACCCCCCCGGTGGCTGATAGGAAGTGAGATTCTGTCCATCGAAACTGTATATCCTATTCGGCCCATCTTCATCGTAGGGGGCCGGACCGATGCCCCACAGGTGACCATCCGAGTCAATACCGGACCGAAATGGCCACCTCTCAAGACCATAGTCGCGTGAGTCGTATTCTCCCTCCGAAGGCGGTTTCAAGCCATAGTGCTTCAGCGACTCCCCAAGCCAGGCCCAGACACCATAGTTGCCATCCGGTAGGAGATGGAAGCTCTCTCCTTCGCCGACTTCCCGCCACTCGATGCCATCAAAAACCTGTAACTCTGGCCGGGGGTCGTCGTAGCGCAAGTCGAACTTAACCCACAACAGCCCGAGCGAATCAGCCGCCAATCGCAAAACGGAGCGAGCACCAGGGAGACCGTTACCGTTTGTGAACACTGTGTAGGACCCGTCATCAGTCCGGCCATAAACTATGCCTCCATCAGTCCTATAACAGAAGGCCCCGTTCTTCACCCAGAAATCAGCGAATAGGGAATTCAGCCACAGATCTGTCCAGTTAATGATCGTGCTCGAGGGTAAGATCGTCTGCGCCCCGGATACGCAAGTCAGCGTCGCAAGCAAAAGGCAGACGAAAACAACCGATCTCATGCATAAGCGTCGATTCATGCCTAAACTCCTAATCAATTCCGCTTTTTGCCTACAATTGGTCCTTAGGTTCATCTTGCGATAGGCCAATATATAGTAATGTTACCACGATCCTGCGGCCTCTGCCAAGAGACCTCGTGATGCGGCAGCGGTTGCGCGGGAGCGAGTTGTCTGGTGGCGGCGAGATGCAACCGGTGGCGGTTTCTGGCGTAACCTGGGAGCAAGACTTTAGAAGAGGCCCCGCATCGCGCCGCCATCAACCTGTATCGTAGCGCCAGTGATGTTGCTCGCCGCATCCGACGCAAGGAACACAACGGCCGCCGCGAGTTCTTCTGGCCGTCCGAGCCGACCAACGGGTATGGTCGAGGCGATCCCGTCCAGCACCTCCTGCTCGGATTTGCCGAGCCTCTTGGCATTCGAGGCGACGAGCTGCTCGACGCGCCTTGTGGCGTGGTAGCCTGGGCAGAGGTTGTTTATGAGAATGTTGTGTTGAGCAAGTTCGCGCGAGAGCGTCTTGGCGAGACTCACGACGCCGCTTCGGAAGACGTTGGAGAGTAAAAGCTCTGGTATCGGCTCCTTAACCGCTATCGAGGTGTTGTTGATGATTCGGCCAAAGTTCTGCCTCTTCATGATCGGCAGGACCCTGCGGATGATTCGGACTACGAAGAGCAATAGCTGCTCAAAGGCGCGCTGCCAGTCGTCGTCCGCGAAGTCCGAAAACGCCCCTGCGGGCGGGCCGCCGGTGTTGGTGAAGAGGACGTGAACTGCCCCGAACTGCTCCACTGCGGTATCAATCAACATGTCTATGCCCTCACTCGTCGAGAGGTCGGCCACCACAGGCGCCACAATGGGCGCCTCGACCATGTTCTCCGATGTGCTTCCGATGATCTCTGCTGCCGCCTGCTTCAAGGCCGCCTCGTTGCGTGATGCGATGACCACCTTCGAGCCTTCCTTTGCGAACGCCTCAGCGGTCGCCCTGCCCAGGCCGCCGCTTGCGCCGCAGACTACAACTACTTTGCCCTTAAGCCCCAGTTCCATAGGTCCCTCTCCACCCAAAATGACAGCAGCCGCCAGCGCGGCCGCCGATCGTTACTCCAACCACAATCAAGATTCTTTGAGCTCCCATGTTGCCTCCGTTGCCAATAGAGCGCCTTGTCCCGTCGGGGTTATATGTATTCGTCTGGACGCTCGACGAGTCCTTGTCAATGCCATATAGCCGGCCATCATAATTGTAGTAGTAATCCCACGTCGTCGTCCCGTCCCTGTCGCTTCGGCAGATAAGCCGAGCTCGGAACGTGCGAGGCGCCAGCTTGCGGTGCACATCGAAATGTGTCACCCGTGTGCCGTGGGCACTCATCGCCCCGTTCCCGTCGTAGGCGGAGAGCCTCCGCTCCCGTAACCTGGCCGAGCTCGGAACGTGCGAGGCTTTGCATCGGGTCAGTTTAGCGTCACCTCGGCCGTCGCGACGTTCGAGGTGATTATCGGCTCGTCTTCCGGTGTGGCTGGTGGGGCGTTGACGTCGATATAAGTTGTATATACGGAGTAACGTATCCTGTCCATTGACGGCAGCACGAACGGGAAGTACTCGAACGAGTAGCGGAACGTCTCCTGCGGCTGAAACTCGTGATAGACGCTTATATGCTCTTGCAGGGGGATGGGTTCATCCTCTCCCTCGCGCAGATACTCTGCCTTGAGGTGAAGCGTCGCGTCGTTGCGAATGATGCGCAGGTTGTCGAACTCTATCTCCACCTCGACCTCGCCTCCTCCCTTCGCCCGCGCCTCAATCCGCGCCTCATACGGCATCGGGATCAGCTCAGGATCCGGTGTCCACCGGCAGACCGCCTTATCCGTGGCAAACCATAGAGTGGGTATGTCGTCAACGGCCATTCTCTGCATGCCGTAGTATATGCGCCCGCCAATCCCTCCGCCCGGCCGAGCACTGTCCGACCCTGCCCTGTCCGGCAACAGCCGGGAAACCTCGGGCGTTGTATCCTGAAATGACCAGAACGCTACCCCTAACGGCATCCGCTCATCCTCACCAAATGAACCGCCCGCAAAAACCCATAATCCACGCCAATCCCATACCAATGCGGCGATAGGAATCCCGTCCAGCCATGCGACCTCCTCGATGGTCCTATTCACCGCGTCAACCTGTATCATCCTTGCCGGTTTAAGAAGCGAGAGGATAGTCCCGCCCCCCTGGTCTTGTGCTTCTAGCCAGAAATATGAGTTAGCGCCTGCGCATGCGCCAAAGAAACGTAGCGAAGGGAAGTCATCCAATATCCAACTCTCTTCACGCGCCAA
>DATLAJ010000171.1 GCA_035527515.1 bacterium | reverse complement strand
GGAACTCTATCAGTGTGCCTCATACTCGGAAAGCGTGTGGGCCAAAGCCTTTATCCTGTACCGTTCCCCTGGCCCCCCTGATAAGAAGGGTTTCCTACTACTACTGGATAAATTATCGCACGCAAATAGGGACGGTCAAGGTCGGCGGAGCTAGTAAGTGCCGCCTACCCTCTGGGGTCGTAAGCGGATAACGCTGTCCCACGTCCGCTGACATTGTTGCTGCCCCCGCCTAGTCATAGTAGCCCTAAGACTTAGATTTTGGCGTCCCCAAAGGGGCCGTCCAAAATGCACTGCTGCCTACGTGGGGCTGCAACAATCGCTCCCGTGAGACAGCGTTCCTCACTCACTCCCAGTTTTGGCATCAAGACAAGGTTGCTACACAACCTCGTCTCTCCGCCAAAATGACTGCGCCCCTATTTGCATGCAACCATTCCACCAGTAGTCGCAGTGTGAGCGACATGACCAACTTCACCATCCAAGAAAAGGAGCTACCATGAGCCATCGATTCGGAATCTACCAACGAGTTTACAAGACCTTCATCGTCCCATGCCCAGTCTGCAAGGCCTCAGGTCTCGACGACAACACCGCACACGCCACTTATGATCCTGGGGACGGCTGGCAACCAGCTGCCTGCCCCGACTGCGGCAACGGAACCATTCAAGTTTTGCTCCCAGTCAATCAACTCATCTCTATCAACTAAGAAAGGAGCCACTATGGCCAGCATCACCTCAATGAGCGATTACGAAGACCAAGAGCGACGCGAAGCTGAGCAATACGGCTTCAAGTCTCTTAGGGAACTATGCCGCCTCAGGGTCAACGTTAAACGAACCCTACGCCGACACAGAATCCTCTGCTTCCGCTGGCAAGACTCGCTCGACTATCTCATTCACCTGCTTAGGCAACGCAACATCCCAATAGAAAGGTGGTTGCCATGAGCTCTTTCGCACTGACACCCTCGCCATCTAAGAGACAGATGAGGGCATCGCGGGCTGTTGCGAAGTTGTTGATGATGCCCTTGGACTCAAGGCGAACGAAGTGCAACCGCTTCGGAAGGCCCGGATACTCAAGACGATGCGCAGGCTGCTGGGACTTCGATCTGTGCTTTCGTGAACATTTGAACCATGTCAAGCAAGGGAGACTACTCTGATGACCAATCTCGAGCACGCTGTTGAGTATGAGTATGGCTATCCATTAGGTATTCGTTGCGGCTGGGCCGAGTTAAGACGCCTAATCCTCTCGGAAGGAAGTGAACCATTCTATATCGTCGATACCATCATACCGATTGGTAGGATCGTCTCTAAGGCATTCGACGCCAGCCACCGCCTTGAAGCATGGCTATACTTCAGGAAACTCGCTCGTAACCTCTAAGGCGACCCGGGGGCCCGGTGCTCCAGCCGGGCCCTCAACCCTCTCGAAAGGAAACATCATGAACATCGTCATTATCCCCACCGCTGATGAGCCTGACGCTTACGATTTATGGGTCAATGAACGTCTATTCGTAGCAGCCGAAACAATGCAAGTCTGCGACAACATCAAGCAGTCCCTCGAACGAGGGCCAACCGGCGACACATACTCCGAGGCTGACGAGGTCGCAGACCACATCAAAACTCAACAAGAAGGGAGGTAATACATAATGGAGAACGTCAAGATCAGCGTCAACAAGAATGAGCTGACAATCACTGTTGACCTCACTCACGAGGGCGCCCCGTCCAAGAGCGGCAAGACCACGACAGTCGCCTCTACAAAGGGGTTTGTGCCCGTGCCTGAGCACGAGAGCATCTCCGTCTCACTTAACGTCAATAAGCGCCATTAGCACTCAACGAGGGTCCGGTTCTAAGCCGGGCCCTCCCCCTTTTTTATGCGCCTCTTTTTATGCGCCACCCACCATAAGGATTATCTATCAGAGCTTTTAGCCGCCGTAGCGAACTTGTCTGCCATAGCCCTGGCGGAGGCAGAGCGAAAGAGGCTCCCCCAACGGCGTGGGGCGTGAGAGGGCAGGCGGGGACAGTTCCCGTCCTGGCAAGGACAGCCATCGTGATGCGATGGGCATGGTAGGTCAGCAAGTCCTTTCAAGCGTCTTATATCTGCTTCGCACCAACCGGAGGGAGCTGCCCAATGTGAATACGAAAACTCCTCACAAAAAGAGGGTTGACAGAGTAAATGTTTTGTGTTGGACTGCAAAGCAGCGAGAGTGTTTAGACGGGCTGAGCTCTGCGCTACACGGGCAAGCCGCGAAGAGCCGTCAGGACCTACTGTTGCCTCTCGAAGTGCGTTCTTGCGTGCAACGTGCTTCCTGTGCTTTCGAAGTTCGCTCCTGCGATTGGCTCGCCAAAACTCTCCCCACTTAGCGTTTTCGTAAGCTGTAGGCGAAGCAGCCTCAGAAATGAAGGCTAATGGTGAAAGAGGTGATGCCTTGAGAATAAGGCGCAGCGGACGTTAATCACCAAACAGCAAATGGCGAGGCGGCGAGCTCATTCGTCGCCAGCCGAGAACGTCTAATGCCAACGGCGCCTCTATACAAATCGTCTATGCGCGCCGGGGGTATTAGCACACCACAAAGACAGGAGAGTTTTTGATGAAGAGCAAACTTGTTTTCACACTGTTGATTTCAATGTTGTTGGCCGTCGGCCTCGTGGGCTACGGCAGCGCGACAGACTATTATGTTGACAAGGCCGGTGACAATAGCGACGGCTTGACCTGGACAACGGCGTGGCACACGATCCAGCAGGGCATTAACTCGTGTTCAGGCACATCGGCTCATACGGTGCACGTTGCGGAGGCGGAAGCCACCTATAGGGAGAACACAACGCTCGACAGTTACGTTACCCTCTTGGGCGGCTATCCGACTGGCGGCGGCGATCGCGACCCGGAGACGTTCGTCACAATCATCGACGGCAATAAGGAAGGTTCTGTCGTTACGTTGAACTCGATGACTGATGTCGGGATTGATGGCTTCACGATCCGAAATGGAGACGCAGGTCCTGGCGGCGGAATATACTGCCTTGAAAGTGACCCGGCGATCACAAACTGCACGATCAGTGGCAACACCGCACTCAGGGGCGGCGGGATAGAATGCTTTCAGGGCTCGCCGACCATCGATAACTGCATGATTGTTGGAAACACGGCGGGTTCGTACGGTGGCGGCGGGATATACTGCTATGACTGCTCGCCGACCATCATCAACTGCACGATCACGGGCAACACCACCGAGGCCTTCGGAGGAGGGCTTAACTGCTACAGCAGTCTGGCCGCGATCACAAACTGTGTGATCACGGACAATTCCGCCCAATGGGGCGCGGGCATAATGTGTGCAAACCTGAGCAAGCCAACGGTCGAGAACTGCACCATTGCCGACAACACCGCAGGCTCCTCCGCCGGGGCGATATACTGCGGAGCAGGTTCTCGGCCAAAGGTCATCGATTCCATCCTATGGGGCAATTTACCCGATCTGTTTCACTTCGGACAGGGCGCCGGTATCACCGTAACATACACCTGTGTAGAGGGCAGCTGGAAGGGCCGAGGCAACATCACGGACGACCCGGTCTTTGTGACAGGCCCGTTGGGTGATTACTATTTGGACTCCGCAAGCCTCTGCATAGACGCTGGCAGCATGTCGGGCGAGGCTGCGAGCCTCTCCGACCGGACGACGCAGGTGGACGGGACACTCGACGCTGGCACAGTCGATATGGGCTACCATTATGAGGCGACCGCTGACAGCGACGGCGATGGCATCCTGGATGCTGATGACAACTGCCCGGACGTTCCTAACGAGGACCAGATGGACACCGACGGCGACGGGGTTGGTGACCTCTGCGACAACTGCGTTAACACTCCGAATCCGGGCCAGGCGGACGCTGACGAGGACGGCGTGGGCGACGCATGCGACGACGATTCCGATGATGACGGCAAGCCTGACGATCAGGACAACTGTCCATACACCTATAATCCGGGTCAGGACGACACGGACGGCGACGGTGTAGGCGATGCATGTGACAACTGTCCGGACGATGCGAACACCGACCAGGCGGACGCTGACGAGGACGGCGTGGGCGATGCCTGCGACAATTGCCCGAACACCTACAATCCTGATCAGGAGGACTCCGACGGAGATGGCGTGGGCGATGCGTGCGAAGGGGGCGGCCCTCAGTGCGACATCAATGAAGATGGGGTCGAGGACAGCCTGAACGACGTCGGCGCCTACATCAAGACGCTGGGACTGGATGTTTTGCCCGAGGTAAAACTCGTTGGGATCCTCAAAACTGCCCAGAGATACTTGGACAAAGGCAACACCGCTGACGGTTGCCCCGAACTCGACAAGTTCATGGATGAGGTTGGTGCGGCTGGGTCGTACGCGGAAGAGCTTATTGACGCGGTATGCTGCATCAATAACAGGGAGACTTGGGGCTGCGACACCTGCCCGTGAGAACGGGATAGGTTAGATAGGATTGAAAGGGGCATGTAGGGGCAATCCCCCTGTGGTTGCCCTTTATGATCAATGAAACAGGGCGACATGATTGGAATTGGACACAAGAAGGGCGATTCGTGAATCGCCCCTACACGATGGCGGTGTGTTTAGATGGCATTTTATTATCATAACTGGACAGGGCAGGCACGGTGACCTGCCCCTACACGATGGTGTATAGGGAGGGTAACAGGATGAAGAGGGTGTTTTTGCTGGCGGCTTTGATCTTTCTGACAGCTGCCACTGGCTTGCTCGCGGACTTTGCGATGGATACGAGCCTGGCAGATTCGGATGCGTCGTTTTGGGGCGAGGCGGCCAACGATCATGCAGGTTGGTCTCTATCGACCGTTGGAGATGTCAACGGCGACGGTTACGACGACTTCCTAATCGGGATGTACGACTGGGAAGACGGTTCCGAGCCGGGTCGAGCGTATCTGTTTCTTGGGAAGGCATCCGGCTGGGCCATGGATACGAGCCTTGCGGACGCCGACGCATCTTTCATAGGCGAGGCAGCGGGCGATGCCGCAGGCAACTGTGTCTCCGGCGCCGGCGATGTGAACGGCGATGGCTACGACGACTTTCTGATCGGAGCACCTGTCAACTATGAAGGCGGCAATTACGCCGGCCAAGTCTATCTGATTCTCGGCAAGGCGTCGGGCTGGGCCATGGATACCAGCCTTGCAGATTCCGACGCGTCGTTTTGGGGCGAGGTAACCTGGGACTGTCTCGCTCAGTCCGCTGGCGCGGGCGACGTTAACGGCGACGGTTACGATGATTTCATTCTTAGTTCAAGTTCCAACAGCGGAGTCGGGCAGACGTATCTGATCTTAGGGAAGGCGTCCGGCTGGGCAATGGATACCAGCCTGGCGGACTGCGACGCATCGTTTTTGGGCGAGGTATCGGGGGATGGGGCAGGCAACTGTGTCTCCGGCGCCGGCGATGTGAACGGCGATGGCTACGACGACTTTCTTATCGGGGCATGGGCCAACGACGAAGCTGCCGACAACGCCGGCCAGGCATATCTGATCTTGGGCAAGTCCTCCGGCTGGGCGATGGATACCAGCCTGGGTGACTCGGACGCTTCGTTTTGGGGTGAGAGAGAGGGCAGTACTGTAAGCTGGGGCGGACTGTCCGGCGCGGGCGACGTCAATGCTGACGGTTACGACGACTTCATCGTTGGTGCATACGCTGACGATGAACCCGGTGACGTCGCCGGTCAAACGTATCTGATCTTGGGCAGGGCCTCAGGTTGGGCGATGGATACGAGCCTGGCGGATTCGGACGCATCGTTTTGGGGCGAGGCGCCGGATGACCGCGCCGGCCAGGGAGTCTCTGGCGGGGGCGACGTGAACGGCGACGGTTACGACGACTTTCTCATCTCAGGCTATCTGAACGACGAAGGCGGCGACAACGCCGGCCAAATATATCTGATCTTCGGCAAGTCTTCCGGTTGGGCGATGGATACCGAGCTTTACGATTCCGACGCGTCGTTCTGGGGCGAGGCTGCGGATGATCACGCCGGCGGGTCAGTCTCCGCAGTGGGTGACTTCAACGGCGACGGCGGCGACGATCTGTTGATTGCAGCATATAGCAACTCCGAGGCTGCCGAGGACGCCGGCCAAGCATATCTGATCTTCGGCGAGAGCGCTGTCGGCCCCGAACTCTCCGACCCCACGTACTCTCCCGAGTCCGGCCGGACCGATACAAATTTCACGTTCACGGTTCATTACTATCACGCTGGCGGACAGGCGCCCGATACGATTCAGGTATTCGTGAACGCGCCGGCCCACGATATGACGCTCGATTCGGGCAGCGCCGATGATGGCGTTTATGCCTGGACCGGGACAATTCCCGAGGAGGGGCAGGCGCAGTATCACTTTGAGGCGCAGGACACCTACGGCCGCAGCGCCCGTCTGCCTGAGTCCGGCGAGCTCGACGGCCCGATGGTCTATGATGATTATGTGAAGCCCAGCTCCTCCTGCACTGCGCCCGAGGGGACGACGACGAGTACCATAACAGTCGATTACGACTCATCTGATGACAATTCCGGCGTCAAGTTGGTTACGCTCTACTATCAATTCGACGGCGGCGGCTACGTCGATTCGGGCTACTCCTCCGGCAGTGCTGCGGGCAGCTTCAGCGTCACGCTCACGGATGGCAACGGGGTCTATGATTTCTACACCATCGCCGAGGACAATGCAGCTAACGTGGAGGACGCCCCTGGCGCGCCCGACGCAACGACGACGTTCGACGATGTGCCGCCAACCTCCAGCGCCGGTGCCGACGAGTACTGCAACGCGACGCCGATTGCCGTCGATTTCACGGCGGATGACGCCTTGAGCGGCGTGGCCACGACGAGGCTCTGGTATAGCTTTGATGGCGGAACGTGGACGGACAGCGGCCTCGCCGAGCCGGGCGGAGCGGGCACGTTCGATTTCAATGCGCCCGATGGCGATGGCAGCTACGATCTTTATACGGTCTGCACCGACAACTGCGGGAATGTGGAGGACCCCCCTGGCGCGCCCGACTGCACGGTCTCTTACGACTGCACGAAGCCGCAGTCGAGTTGCTCTTGCGTTGATAGCACCAACGGGACCTCTGTCGAGGTCGGTTTTACCGCCTCGGACAATTATCAGGTTGACGACGTCACGCTGTGGTATTCCTTCGAGGGGGGGACTTGGACCGATACGGGCCAGACCGAATCGGGCGCTTCCGGGTCTTTCACATACGTATTCACCGACGGCAGCGGAGTGTATGGCTTCTACACGATAGCGCGCGATATGGTCGGCAATGTGGAGGACCCGCCGGCCAGCGCCGACTGCACGGTCAATGCGGACTTCACGATGCCGCAGTCGAGCTGCTGGGCGGACGATTACACCGCATCAGTGCCGTTCGACGTGCAATTCGCGGCGTCGGACGGGGGCTCCGGCGTTGCCGAGACACGGCTCTATTACAGGTTCGGGGGCGAGAGCGCGTGGGTGGATTCCTATCTCGTGGAGACAGGCGAATCGGGGACTTTCCAGCTGGACCCAACCGTGCTAACGCCTCAGTTCGGGGACGGCGATTATGAGCTAATGACCAGAGCAACCGACAACGTCGGGAACGTCGAGCCGCCGCCCGCGAGCCCGGACGACACGATAACCCTGGACAGGACGGCTCCCGTATCGTCATGCGACGCGGAGGCGGAATACACTTCTGCCGCGACGGTCACCATCGACTTTAGCGCGTCCGATGCGCTGACCGGCATTGCGCTCGTGCGCCTCTTCGTCTCAAGGGATGACAGCGATTGGGAGTACACCGGACAACAGAGCGACCAGGCCGCGGGCGATTTCGTCTATGATTTCGCTGGGCTCGACGGGACGTTCCGATTCGTTACGGTCGCGACGGATGGGGCCGGAAACGTCGAGGAGATTTCCGCGGCGCGCGCCTGCACGGTCGTGCGCGACACCGGACTGCCGACCTCCGTATCTGAGGCGCCAGAATTGAGCAATGACGCGAGCTTTGACGTTGACTTTGAGATAACGGATGCGGTATCGGGCGGGTACGGTGTCCAGCTTTACGCTCGCTTCTCGACTGACGGCACCGCATCCTGCGCCGACGACTGGGAATACACGGGGCTTTACGAGACCGGGGAGTTCGGCAGCTTGACCTACGCGCCCCCGTATGGGACCGGGTTCTACGAGTTCTTCACGATCGCGCGCGACAACGCCGGCAACTTCGAGGCGATGAAGGACACGGCCGACTGCTCGACCGAGTACAACCCAGATTACGCGCTGTCCAGTTGCTGGGCGGCCTCCGAGGCGTCGGCCGCGACTGTGGCGGTGAGCTTTGAGGTGGACGTGGGCCAGGCGGGTTTCGACCACGTTGAGCTCTGGTATAAGTACTCAGAGGACTGCTCGGATTGGCCGGAGAACTGGACGGACGGCGGGATAACATCGGATGCGGAGGCTGGCACGCTCGTCTTCGAGGCGGCGCACAGGGACGGGTGCTACCGATTCTGCACGATAGCACTGAATGAGAACATGCTTGCAGAGCTGTTCCCGAGCGTTTGCGACTGCCAGACGAGAGTTGACGGCACGCTTCCAACCTCAGCCCTTTCAGGGCCAGGCTTGGCTGGGTCTGTTCCGGTCACTCTGTCCTACGACGCGAGCGACTTGAGTGGCGAGGGAACGTTCTGCTCGGGCGTCGCGTGTGTTGAGGTCTGGTATTCGCTCGACGACGAGACTCCTGTGCTCTACGAGCGCATTGAGCTGGCTCCGGCCACCGTTGCGACCGGTTCGATTCAGTTCAGTCCTGCGCAAGAGGGAGTCTATGACCTGTGGTCAATTGCCATCGATGCGTTCGGCAATTATGAAGAGGCTCCTGCGGCGGCGGACCTCACACTTACGGTTGACCTCACGGCGCCCATATCCTCAGCAGGCTGCGACTCGTTCGGGGTGGCGTTCCCGATAGCGGTGACGTTCGCGGCCAGCGACACGTTGACCGAGGTGGTCACAGTTGACCTATGGGTCAGGTATGAATCCGGCGATTGGGAGGACACTGGGCTTTCGGGCTCTGAGGAGTCAGGAACGCTCTACTACACGCCGGATACGGCTCAGGAGGGCACGTATTACTTCTATACAGTAGCGACGGACGAGGCGGGACACGTCGAGGCAGCTCCGGACACGCCGGACGATCAGATGATGATCGACTGGACCGCGCCTCAGACGAGCTGCACCTCGCCCCCGTACACTAGCGACCCCACAATCTCGCTCACTTACACCGCGACCGACGCGATGTCGGGGATGCAGTCCGTGTCCGCGTGGGTCAAAATCGGAGATGATGCGTGGCTTGATACCGGTCAGACAGGTCCGGCCGACGGCGGTGTCATCGGCGTTGATGTCTCCGCGTGGGCTGAGGGCACATTCGGTCTATGCACGCGGGGATGCGATAACTCAGGCAACATCGAGGACCTGCCGGATACAGCCCCAACGACGACGGTCTATGATGCAACCGCCCCTGTATCGGCGGCGGGCCTGCCGGCCGAGGGGGTCTTGGCCAATACCACCCCCATCGACGTCCCATATACCGCCAACGACGCCCTCAGTGGGTTGGAGAGCGTGGAGCTCTGGTTCAGTTTCGATAGCGGGGACTGGGAGAGCTCTGGACTCTCGGATACGCCATCGGCCCTCTCGATGCTCGCCGAGGGCAACTTCTCGTTCGTTCCGCCGCATGGTGATGGAACCTACGACTTTGCCACCGTTGCAGCCGACAATGCAGGAAACCGTGAGATACTCCCCGATTCACCCGACGGCGGGGCCCTGGTTTTCGATCAGACTTCACCTGCCTCATCTGTGAGCTACGGCAGCGTTTATGCGTCCGAGTTCCCCTTCACGCTCCCCTTCACGGCTGCTGACACTACCTCCGGTGTGGCAAACGTGGCTCTATTCGTTTCGATCAACGGCTCAGCCTACAGTGATACCGGCCTTAGTGCCTCCGGCGAGGCAGGCGCCTTCGAGTTCACACCGGACGTTATCGCCGACGGGGTCTATTGCTTCTATTCGGTTGCCACTGACAACGCAGGAAACGTTGAGAGTGCGCCAGACGAGCCGGATGCGACCGTTATATTCGACCTCGATGCGCCTGTATCCGAGGCCGATGTGGACTCAGAATACTCCAATGCATTCCCCGTTCGGGTCTCATATTCAGCAAGCGACACGGCCTCTGGTCTGGCCCGGGTCAGGCTCTGGGTGAGCTTTAACGGTGGTGCATTCGCCGATTCGGGGCTCAGTTCGGGCAACGCGACGGGCACCTTCATCTACACCTCTGCGACGCCTGCTGATGGCCGCTACGAGTTCTATACTGTGGCGTCTGACCACGCCGGCAACGTTGAGGCGGCGCCCTTAAGCGCGGACGCTTGGGTTGTTGTCGATGGAAAGAAGCCGACGTCATCATGTTCGATCGCTGCGACAATGACCAACACGTTCCCGATACCAATCAGCTACACGAGCTCCGACGCCGCAAGCGGAGTAGAGCGCGTCAAGCTTTACTACCGGGTAAACAACGGGGCTTGGCTTCTGGCCGACACGCTTTCTGAGCCAAATGGCAGCTACGATTTCACTCCGGCCCCCGTGCGAGATGGCTACTTTGAGTTCTATACAAAAGCCTATGACAGAGCGGCCAACGCTGAGAGCACCAGCGGCGCCGATGTCGCGATAACCGTGGATAGAACGCCGCCTACGTCATCCGCATCGTCCCCATCCGCCGTGCAGGATGCGCCGTTCAACGTCTCCTTTACGGCCCAAGACGACCGCTCCGGCGTGGCAAACACGACGCTCTGGTATCAACACAACAGCGGCGATTGGCTCGATTCAGGCCTCGACAAGACCGGAACTGCTGGTCAGTTCGAGTTTAGCGCACCTGCCGGGAAGGGAACCTACGGATTCTATACAATCTGCACTGACATCGCGGGCAACGTGGAGGCCGCGCCGTCCGTCGCAGATGCGACGAGCGTTTACAGCGTTCCGACCCCGGATATCCTTGCCGACAAGAGTAGCCTCGACTTCGGCCAGGTTAACGTTGGGGAGGAGGGCTCTGACACCCTCACGATCACAAACGTGGGCGACGCTGATCTGACCATCGAGAACATCTCGACCGACGATCCGGTGTTTGTCGCCGCGTTTGAAGGCAGTTTGCCGATAGCGCTTGGGCCAAGTGGAAGCCTGGAGATAGAGGTGGTCTTCTCACCTGACGAGGAAGGCGTGTTCGACGCGGCCCTTACGATCGCCTCGGACGACCCCGATACACCCTCATTGGCGGTTGACCTTTCGGGTGAGGGCGTTGAGATTGGCGGCGAGCTCACAGTTGGGGTTTCGACGAACGCGGAGACATACGAGTTTAGCGATACGCTGGACGTGGAGATCAGCATGTTGAACACGGACGAGACGGTTACGGTCGATATCTACCTTGTTCTGACTTATGATCTTGGCGGGCCTGATGAGCGGCACTGGTCGGCGTCGATGACGGAGGTCTGGACGGACGGTCTGGCGCCGCTTGTGACGGGTTTCGAGGTTCCGGACGGATTTGCGCTGGGAGGCTACCCATGGTGGTCATCGGAGCTTCCTTGTGAGTTCCCGATGATAGCCAAGTCGGGCACGTACACACTCAGAATGGCGGCGGTTGAGCCGGGGACGCTCGACCTCGTGTCGAACCTCGCAATCGCCGATTTCATTCTGACCGGCGAGCCATTTGTGAATGTCTCGACCGACAAGGCCACTTATGCGCTCGATGGCGATACCGTCGTGATCTCTTTGGACGTTGATGTGCCATACGATCTGACCGCAGACGTTTACGTTCTCATGCTGGCGCCGGACGGTCAGTTCTGGTCACCGACCGGATTCGGTGAGGCGACGTGGGTTGCGGACATTGGGCCGATGTTCTCCAGCATAACTCTTGATGGCGGCTTCACGTTCTCAGGCCCTGCTTTCGTGGCTAGTCTGCCAGCAGATGCGCCGTTCAACAGCCCTGGTCAGTTTATGCTATTCGCAGCACTCGCAGTACCGGGCACGCTCACACCACTGTCGGATATTGGGACAGCCATCTTTGCTCTGCGGTGAGCTCATAGCCCTGGCGCTCTGAGCATAGGAAGCGCTTACGCTTCAACGCCACATACATGCGGCTTCCCTTTCTTTCCCTGGTGCCCGCCAGCGACCCCCTGCCTGAGCACGTCCAGCCAGAGCTCCCCAGGCACAGGCTTCTTGATGTCGCAGAACGCGTCGGAGTAGATGACTAGTCAGGCCCATGACAATGTCGCATACGGGTGGGTCCAGAAGGGCTAATCTCACGACAGAGACACAGAGAACACTGAGACATCAGCCCCATGCCTCGCTTCTGTGATCCCTTTGGTTTGTATCATGATAACCGGGGTTGTATGCTTAGTCATAGCTGTAATTCCCTGGTAATGGACACTAATGGCTTTTTGGTGCGTAGATTCCTTCGACTCCGAGGCAAAGCATGTTGAACACTTATCTTAGGAATGCTTGAGTAGAAATGCCGAAGCCTGGTGGTAGCAGCACACATGCGGGGACTCGATTCGAAAACTGGCTGACGGCAGAGTTCCTTGCCAAGGCCATAACCGATCCCAGCTTGCGGGTCGGGCCCCAACAACGCCAGCAGCCACAGCTCAGGGGACAAGAAGCCCATCCGAAAGCCCAAGGCCCGAAACCTGCAATCGATGACCTCGTGATCAAAGGCGGCAAGCGCGACGAGTATTATTTCTGCAGGACCACGGCCAAGCCATATTGGTCAATTGCTGCCCTCTTCGAGAAAAACAAAAGAGGTGAGAGTGTTATCTCGATACTTTTTGAGCAGTTCAGACAAACGCAGAATGACGGAATCATTTTGGCCACCAACAGGACATGCCCGTTTCTGTCAGAAGCTTGCGGTATCGCAATTGAGGCAGCCGCAGACGAGAATGGCTGGCTCAGCAAACTGAACGTCGAGCGGCAGAAAGAATGGAACAATGTCAAGTGCCGCCTAGATCTTGACGGGAAGGGAATGCTCCTATTTGCCCGGTCTCTGCGCTGCCGCGTCATCGACGACATCGAACTACTCAAAGCTAGCATTGCGGTGTCGCTGGAGGGGCACGTAATGAATCACAACCACGCGATTTACACCCTCTTTGATATGGCATCCGATCTGGCAGTCCACGGCGGAGTATTTGGCCAGAAGGAGGTGCTCGAACGATTAGAGAAAGAAGGTTTTCATTCGAAAGCAGCGCTCTCATCTTCAGAGGTCGTTGAGCTATTCAGGGCGGCATCTGTGGGTCTGGCAAATGCCCCCAATACGATAGGTGAACGTCTGCACAAACGACTCCATATAAGAATGGATCAGGTGGAAGAGCTCCTCGACTGGATCAACGAAGAGGGGGACAAGGAAAACCGACTCGCAATTGTCTCTGGCGGGGCGGGAACGGGCAAGACGGTCGTCATGAGGGATGTGTATGAGGAGCTCTTGTCACAAGGAATGGCAGTCGTTGCTTTGAAGGCCGACGAACTCCTTGTTTCGTCGGAGAGTCAATTGAGGGAACAGCTGGATTCGCTTGACAACTTCGAGAAACTCGTTGCCGCCTGCGCGGATGAGGGCCCAGTTGTCGTCCTGGTGGACCAGCTCGACGCGCTTAGCCAAAGCCAATCCAGAAGCCCCAAGACTCTCCATTTCTATTTAAGGCTTATAGCTCTGATCCGCGTGATTCGTAACGTCAAGCTGGTGTGCTCTTGCAGGGACTTTGATTTGAATATCGAACCAGCCTTCAGGAAACTAGTCCCCAAAGCAAAGAAAGTTGAAGTGCATGGCTTCTCTATCGATCAGGTGACGCAAGTCCTGCATGAATTGGGTATCCCCTCAGACCAAATGACAGCCGCTCTCAAAGACCTGCTGAAAGTGCCGCTCCATCTGGAGCTCTTCACGAAGACGTATGATCCTAATGAGACAGCCCCGGCACCCAGGTCACTTCAGGACCTCTACCGCAAGCTGTGGATAGAGAATATTTCACCGGGCAGGCGCTTGCAGGACCCATCTCATGACAAGCTGCGTGTCAGCTTGCTGAACGATATGGCCAGGCAAATGAATGAGACGAAATCCCTCTTTGTGCTGGACGACATTCTGGAGGGCAGACGGCTAGAGGCAGACGCGTTGAGCAGCTCGGGGATCATTCGGATCAATGAAAGGCATCACCGGGTGAGCTTCTTGCACCAATCATTTCTTGACTACGTGTTCGCGCTGAACGAATTGAGGAAGGGGAAAGACTACGCCGAAAGGGTCCTTCAGGGCGACCAATCGGTATTCATAAGATCACAGGTTAAGCAGGTCTTATGGCTGCTGAGGGGAACACCCCCTGCGCGGCGATACGAAGCCGAGCTCTCGGACTTCCTGCGGTCCCGCAGTATCAGAGCACATCTGTTTGATCTCATCGTGAAGCTAGTCGCTAATGAACGGGATCCAACCGATGCCGAGA
Organism: bacterium; assembly: GCA_035527515.1. Lineage (NCBI taxonomy): Bacteria > bacterium. The sequence continues at coordinate 3,049 of DATLAJ010000171.1, read as the reverse complement.
GAAGGTTGGTTGGCTCTCTGATTGATGAGGATACCCATTTCGCTTCAGCGGAGGGCGAAGGCGCTAACGAAGCCGACTTTGGCAAAGGGCCGCGAGATTTCACGTCGAGGTTCCTGAGCGCGGTGCACTCTCCCGGCTGGTTCGACGCGTTGGGCAATCGTTTTTTCGTTGATATCGTCCGGCCGGAGCACCCGAGCCGGAATGCTGCCATCGGGGTCCTGGGGCGGGTTGCGAGCCATAGACCGACCGAAGTCATAGACATCCTGTGCGCAATAAGAGCGGCCAGCAATGACTGGCTCGCAATCGCACGGATTCTCGCAGACCTGAAGGATTGGAAAGACGGGCGCGCGGCCGAGCTCTTCCGGCAAGTGCCTATGGAGTTGGTCAACATCGCCGATTGGTGGGCACCGTCAGTGGTCAAGAACATGGTAAGCTCAAATCTCGAACTTGCACTCGATTGCCTGTCCAAGGAGCTCGACAAGGCCATTCAGCAGGAAATCCACAGCGAACGTCGTGCCAGAGGGAAGCCTACCGGAATATATATGGAGCTGCAGATACTGGGGAGGCTTCTGGAGACGCACAAGATTAGGACCTTAGAGATCCTGTTGGCAAAACTCAAACGCTTGGCTACGGAGACCGCATATAAGCACCGTGGATTGTCAGAGTACTCCCTCGATCGAGTCTTCAGTGTCTATCTGCCAGACGGGGACGACACCCTCAAGCCGGCATGGAAGCTGATGAGCCTCGCCAGAAAGGAGCTTAGTGTACTGGCAAAGGACAATCCTGAAGAATTCGTTCGTCTTGCGGACGACCTACTAGATCCCGAATCCATCTCTTTGTGCCGCCTAGTTGCATGGTGCTATCAGACCGAGCCGGCCAGATATGCTTCGAGAGCTTTTGACCTTCTTTTCAATGCCGAGATACTCCGCAACCTTGGCAGCTATGCAGACACTCAGTGGGATGCCTCGGAGCTACTGCGAATCACATTTGCTCATTTCTCCGCATCCCAGAAACAGGAGATGGCAAAGCTGGTGCTATCTATCGATAAGGGGCCAATTCAATCCCCAATCGAACGCGGCTATCTAGGCCGAAGTCGTCTTCCGTTGCTTGAGGTGCTCCCAGAGAACTTCCTAAACGAGAATGTGCCCTGCAAGAAAGACCTCATGGAGCTCCGGCGCAAGTTCCCCAAATACAGACGTGAGCCGCCGGAAAGCCACGGCATGAGGGCGGTTCTATCCCCTATTCCCACAAGAGTTTGCCAGCACATGACCGAGGACCAATGGCTTGCTGCGATGAGGAAATATGATGACTCGACAGGATGGGGCAAACCGAACCAGCCATTCCTTAAAGGCGGAATCGTAGAGTTAAGCAGAGCATTCGTTGAGCATGTCACCAAGGATCCAGATAAGCACTACAACTTTGTGGGCCGTCTGATCCATGAACAGGGCATCTCCAGGCAGTATGTTGCCAGGGGACTGGATGGTTTAGTCAAAGGAGGATTGAGCGATGAGAGGCTGATCCCTTTGGCTCTTCAGTGCGCAAAGATCGACGACGATGATCTACAGAAGTCGGTAATAAAAGCCATCGAGCGACTGGACAAGGAGAACATGGTCAAGGAAGCTCTGGTTGAAGTTCTCGAACGCTATGCAACAAAGGGGTCTCCACCACCGGCCACATCGGACAATTCCCGATGGGGACGAGACGATCCGGTGTATTGCGCGGTTCAGGACGGTATTAACTCGGTCAGTGGTGCGGCCGTATGGGCACTTTTGACCCATGCTGCCGGCGCCTCGGAATCTGCTGATAGAGTTTGTGGTACCCTTGAGACGGTCGCTCGGAACCCGAATCTCGCCCTTCGTTGCACTCTTGTCTCCCGGCTTGATTGCATAGCGAGGTGGGACAAAGCGTGTGCTTTCGAGTTGTTTGAGACCGCATACAGCGACGGCGATCCGGTTGTATTAGGGGCGTCCTGCAACCTCCTCGCGGCTGTGCTTTCGAAGGAGCTGTTCCCGAAGATCGCTCCCCTTTTCCGAGAGATCATGAATTCCGAGATAGAGGGAGATCAAGCAGGGAATAGGAAAAAATGGGCTGGGGCCGGCGCGGCCATCTGCTATCTCAGGGGATATGCCGGCGCTTCTGTTCTGTTCTCAGAAGCCCAAAAAGGCGACGAACACGTCAGGTCGGGGATAGCCGAGGGTTTTATCCAATACCTCAGGGATAAGGAACACACAGCAACGTGCCTCAGACATTTGGCCGAACTACTCAGTGACGAATCCCAAAATGTCCTGAGGCAGGTTTCGTTTGCATTCCGCAAGATGGATGTCCCCGATTTCCCGGACGCTTTGGATTTCTCCCGGACATTCGCATCTTCGGCCGTAGTTAAAACTGACGCCGAGGCGTTTCTGAAATACCTTGAAAAATGCGCATGTACATATCCCCAAGACTGCCTTTCGCTTATGAAGATGCATCGCAACTTCCAGAAACCGAACACCATGGGAAACTTTCTGGGTGCGGAAGGAGCTAACATAGTCCTGACGATAATTGATTGTGCTACCGACGAAGCGACGAAGAACGGGGCTTTGGATGTCCTTGACGAGCTTTACGAGGACGGCAGCTGGGGAGTTGCCGAGGCTCTAGAAAAGCTCGACAGGGATGAAAGTCTCGCCGGGAGTTAAGCCTCGTAAACACCCCACCAGCCGCATAATTTTTCAGCAGCCTCAGTTTCCACCCGCGTAAGCGCACCATGCAATAGACGGTCAATCCTCCCGCTGCGCCATCCCTTTGAACACCGAATCCGCTCATATAGTTGCGTATTTGACAGCCACATCGATATGTGGTATGCTTGAACTATTATGTACATAATTGGGCAAGCATTACCTGTAAAAATCACCGCCACATCGCCCCCAAGTCACGAGCCCCGTCACGATCGGATGTTCATATCTCACCCAAATTTTAGGCACTCGCGACACCGAGAAGCCCTCGATTAGTAGTTTTTGGAGCACATACTTGGTCAGATCGCGTATTCGCAAGACGCAGATGCAGCCCTTAT
>DATLAJ010000170.1 GCA_035527515.1 bacterium | reverse complement strand
CAACGCTGCGCGATACGAGGCATGGTTTGGCGCAAGCTGGACCGCGCGCAATAAAAAGGCCTCAGCGCGGGTGGCGTCGCCAGCGAGAAAGTAGGCTGTGCCAATGTTCGAGATCGCCGGCGGGTAGTCGGGGAAGCGATTAAGGATCGCCTCGAACTCCCGCCTCGCCGCGGCGAACTTCCCTTTTTGGACGAAGATGGCGCCCATCTTGGCAACAGTGAGAAGCCATTTGGCCGATTGTGAGTCGATCATACGTGCCGCCAGCGCCGATGGCGTGTCTGCGGCGTTGTTGTCTTGGGCGTGCTGGAGAATGCCGAGGTTGTAGAGAACCACGGCGTCGTTGGGATTGCCCGCTAGCAAGTCCTTCAAGTTCCTCTCTGCCCTTGTGATGTTCCCGAGCTCGATTGACGCGATGGCCCCATCCAGCATCATCTCCCGTGCCTTGGGGAAGTGCTTCAGCCCTGAATCGAGCGTCTCGACAGCCTTCTTGGGCTCGCCCCTTGACCGATAGAGCCTCGCCAATTCCAGATAGGCGTCGAGGAACCTCGGCTCATATTCGATCGCCTTCTGGTAGTTGGTGATGGCGTCATCAGTTCGCCCAAGCCCCCTCAGCGCCTCTGCGATGCCGAAGTATGAATACTCGTGGTAGGGCTGGACCTCAAGAGCGCGGCGATATGTCTCAAGGGCACGCTCGTTCTGTCCCATCTTGAGCTGCGCCTCACCGAGCCGGAAGTAGATGTCGTAGCGAGGCAGGCCGAGGGCGATGGCTTGCCTGTATTCGGCACTAGCCGCGGCATAATCCCTTTTCGAGAGCAGATACTCCATCCCCTTGACGTAGTGCGCCTCAGCTTCAAGCGGTCGGTAGCAGTGTAGGCAAGCGAGGGTCGCGCCGATTACGGCGGCGCCCAGCACGATGAACTTGAGCGCTCTGGGAGCGCGAAACTCGAGATCGAGCCATTTTGAACGAGGCGCGAAGAGGCCGAGAAGAACGGCGATAAACGTAACGGTGGTTGGCACTCTGAAGGGGTAGCTGACGATGCTCTGCACGAAGACGGCTGTTGCCCCGGCGGCAACGGCGTAGATCATGGGGCCGCCGTCCACGAGGCGGGATTCGTGCCGGTTCTGCGTTTTCGCTCGAGCCTTGCCCCTTGCGAACGGCAGGCGGCCGACGGTTAGCATTAGCCAGAAGAGCAAGACCAGGCCGAAAATGCCGGTTTCAAGGGCCGTCTCAAGGAACTCGTTATGGCAATAAAGCGAGTTGTGCAGCAAGCTGTCCCTGTCCTTGTAATAGGCCGAGGGCGTCGCCTGAGTGGGTTCTATGAACTCGTGCTCGAACTTGTTCTCGAAGACGGCGAAGTTGCCGACGCCGAGGCCTGCTGGGTGGCGTTTGATGAGCATCATTGTGCTGTTCCACATCTTGGCCCGCTCGGAGGCGCCGACTGTCGTTCCGGCTACGGTCTTTCCCTTTGATGCGAAGAAGGTAGCCGCGGTCGCGACGCACAGCACGATGAGGACGAGCCTCGCATACGCCCAACCCCTGCTTGGCGCCAGCCCTGCGTCGCTCTCATTGAGACGGCCTTTAGGCACGGGCTTCTCCGGCGAGCGCCGATTGGCCCTCCTTCCAGCGACGAAGAGGAATATCAGCGAGGCGACGTAGCCGGCCCAGCCACCCCATGAGTTCGTGAAAAGCAGGCACAAGAAGTTGAGGTAGTAAAGCGCGATGAGCGCGATCCTACACAATCGCCTCGTTGACGTTCTGGCGATCGCCAAAATGAGTGGCAGGGTGAGTATCAGAAGGCCGGCGAGGAAGTTGGGATTCCACATAGTTGAGAAGACGCGCCTGCCCAGCTCGTGCTCCCAGGGCAGTTTGGTCCACGATGTGTGAAAGAGGCCGGAGTATTGACTGACGCCGATTGTTGAGCAGATCGAGACGCCCAGCACGAGAGATAGTGCCACAATGCGCCTCATCCGTTGTGAGATTGGGGCAAGCAAGCAGAGGAAGAAAGGAGCCCAGGAGAGCAGGATGCGGCGCATCCTGATGGCGCTCTGGAAACGAGGCGCAGTCCAGACGAGCGAGATTGCCGAGAGGCAGACCATAAGTAGAATGGGGAGCAGGAACGGGGAGGAGTAGATGCGGATGCGTCCCGCGAAGGCCCACGCCGAGACCAGGAAGGCGAGCATGGCGAATGCACCCAGGCAGGTTACGAACCACTTGATTAGGCCTAGCGGGTCATTCTGGACCCTCGCGAGCGGCGAGACCAGCAGCATAAACGAGAGGGCCGCGACGAATCCAAGTTGGCAGAATGTCTCAACCTTGCTGTCGTTCTGCATCTTGGGGGGAGTTTAGCACAGGTCGGGGAGATTGCGTAAACGGGCTCGTCCTGAATGCGAATTGACAGTCAAGAGGCGATTTGGCAGTATCTTCGCGAGTTGGGAAGTTATCGAATGAGGTGATTGGTGTTGGCCGTCAAGAAGCGAGCGATTCAGAGGGATATTCAAAGATACCGAAAGCGACTCGGCAAGGAGAAGCGGCTCCAGTATTACCTGTCGCTTGCCAGGCTGCATGAGATGGCAGAGGACCTCAAAAGCGCAGAAGAAGTCCTGCGCGAGGCATCCGAGCGCTTTCCAGAACTCTCGTCCGTGAAGGTGGCGCTAGCACACATTCTGAACGAACTTGGCCAACCCAAAGCGGCAAGGGACCTGCTCGAACCCGTGCTCTCACAGGACAGGGACAACCTGCTCGCCGCGAGGCGCCTCGCGGAGTCTTATGAGCAATCAGGGGACCTTGCAAAGGCGCTTGAGACGTATAGGAGCATTCTTCGATTTCGCCTTGTGGGACAAGAGGTGAAGGGGCAGATAGAGCGGCTTGAGCGGCTCGTGAGCACGGGCAAGAAGAAGGAGGCTCCTCGGGGCGACAGCAGTTTCGTTGGTTTGCCGACCATAAGCCTTGCCAGGCTCTACATGGACCAGGGGCACTTCCCAGAGGCGATCAGAATAGTAGATCGGATTCTGAGCGTGGACCCTAGCTGCGAGGAGTGCAGAGAAATCCGCGCCCTAGCTCAGTCTTCTCTGGAGAAGACGGAGGCGGGCAAGGCGGAGACTTTCTTCCCCGCTGAGCAGAAGGCCCAACGTGAGGCACAGGAGAAAGCTGAGCGGGAAGCTAAGGAGCGAGCCGAACGGGAGTCCAAAGAGCGCGAGGAGCAGCAGGCGAGGGAGAAGATTGAACGACTCGCTAGAGAGAAAGCTGAACGCGAAGCTAAGGAGCGGGCTGAGCGGGAGTCCAAAGAGCGCGAGGAGCAGCAGGCGAGGGAGAAGATTGAACGACTCGCTAGAGAGAAAGCTGAACGCGAAGCCAGAAAGAAGGCTGAACGCGAGGCGGCGATGGCGAGCGCTGTCGCGCGCGACCTCGCGATTCTGGGCCGTCTGCGGGAGTGGCTTGACGCAAACTCTGGCTGAGCGTGTTGCTTTCGCTCGTGGTGTGCGGAGGACTACGTGATGGGTGGAACTTGTGCGAAGATCAAGACGTTTGAACAGATGCTGCCGCAGGTCGCGAGGCTGAGGCGGAAGGGCAGGACAGTTGTTTTTACGAATGGCTGTTTCGACCTTCTGCACAACGGGCACGTTCGATATCTGGCGGCTGCGAGAGCTCTTGGGGATGTGCTCGTCGTAGGCGTCAATTCCGACGATTCGGTGAGGCGCATTAAGGGCGCCGGTCGCCCGGTAGTGCGGGAGAATGAGCGGGTAGAGCTTCTTGCTGGCTTCTGGTTTGTCGATTATGTTTTCGTTTTCGACGACGATGACCCGTTGCGGGTGATCTCTTCATTGCTGCCCGATATTTTGGTGAAGGGAGCAGACTGGCGTCTTGAGCAGATAGTCGGCCGAGATGTAGTTGAGGCGCACGGTGGACGCGTGGAGCGTATCGAGCTAGTTGATGATGTTTCGAGTAGCAGGATCATAGAGTTGGCGAAGAGTTTAGAGGCATAGGTTGCCTAGTGGAGAAGGGGTAAGGATTGGCTAAAAAGACTAGAAAAACGCGTGAGGTTGTGGCCGAGCCGGAGGAGCAGGTTGACCAAAGGGAGCCGGAGGAGGAGAGCTACGGCTGGGAATACCACAAGGTTACGCTCCTGATTGCGGTAACGCTTTCGGCGATATTCTACGTACTCATCTGGATATTCATAAAATAGCTGCCGCGTGCCAGTGATGCGGGTTCTTGGCATCGACGTGGGCGGGACGAACGTCCGTGGGGTAGCGGCGGATGACCGGGGCGAGGTCCTGTCCTTCATTGAGGGCAAAACGCCTCGCGATTCAGTTGATTCGCTTGTTTCTGCCATTGTCGAGATGGCGAGGAAGCTGCGTTCGGATGCGGCCGCGCCGGTGGAGGCCGCCGGGGTTGGCTTCCCGGGACTGATTGACTTCGAGCACGGCGTAGTCTGCTATTCGCCGAATCTGCCGATGTTTCGCGACGTGGCCCTCGCCGGGATTCTGAGAGAGCGGCTCGGTCTTAGCGTGTTTCTGGCCAACGACGTGAATGTTGCAGCGATAGGTGAGAAATGGCTCGGCGCCGGGAGGGAATTGGAGGATTTCGCCCTTCTTACGCTCGGAACTGGCCTCGGTTCGGGCCTGATAGTGGGCGGTTTGCCGTTTTGGGGCGGCACGGGATTTGCTGCGGAGATGGGGCATTTGGTTGTTCAGCCCGATGGTGCGCCGTGCGCCTGTGGTGATAGGGGATGCCTCGAGGCGTATTGCTCGGCGGGCGGGCTGCTTGCGAGGGCCTTGTCGTTCAAGGCCAGTGGGGACAAGTCGATTATGTGGGACATGACTGACGATGGCGAGGGCCTAACGCCGCAGCTCATCGATCTGGCCGCGTCGCGCGGCGATGCCGTGGCAATTAGGCTCCTGTCAGATGCCGCCAGGTATCTAGGCATAGCGATCGCGGCGCTTGCGGACCTCGTGGGGATTCGGACGGTGCTCTTAGGTGGACGTATGGTGAACATGAGATTCGACATTTCAAGTGCAGCACAAGATGAGGCTAACCGGCGCTCTATATGTGCTCGGGCAGGCAGAATCTCCGTCGGACGGTCTGCACTTGGCGACAAGGCCGGAAGCATGGGCGCGGCCCGGTATGCAATGGACTGCCTGAATGGTTGAGCCTCAGCCGAAGCGTTCTTGCCTACCGGCTGCGGGCGCTTATGAGAGAGACAGAATCCGCAACTTCTCGATAATCGCACATATCGATCACGGCAAATCCACGCTTTCGGACAGGTTCATCGAGCTGACAGGGGCGCTTCCTGCGCGCGAGATGGCCGCGCAGGTGCTTGACTCCATGGATTTGGAGCGGGAGCGAGGCATCACGATCAAGGCTCAGACGGTTCGGCTGAACTACAAGTCTTGCTCTGGGCTGGACTACGTTTTCAACCTTATTGACACGCCTGGGCACGTTGACTTCACATACGAGGTCTCACGCAGCCTCGCTGCTTGCGACGGGGCGATACTGGTCGTCGATGCCGCCCAGGGTGTTGAGGCGCAGACGGTTGCGAACCTGTATCTAGCGCTTGAGAATGACTTGCAGATAATTCCCGTGATCAACAAGATCGACCTGCCAAGTGCTGATGTTGAGGAGACAAGGCGGCAGATCGCAGACGTTCTTGGCCTTGAGCCAGGGCTCTGCGTGCCCGTGAGCGCCAAGACTGGCGAGGGCGTGGAGGCCTTGTTTGAGGCAATAATCAAGCACATCCCACCTCCGAAAGGGGAGCTCGAGGCGCCATTCAGGGCGCTCGTGTTCGATTCTTTCTACGAGCAGTATCACGGTGTGGTGGCTATCATAAGGGTTGTGGACGGTGCGGTCTCGGTCGGCCAGAGAATCAGCTTCATGTCAACTGGCAATACGTTCGAGGTCCAGCAGCTGGGCTGGTTCTCGCCGAAAGCAACGACAGCGGAGACGCTTCGTGCCGGAGATGTCGGATTCGTCTTGGCCAACATCAAGGAAGTGGGCGACAGTGTCTTGGGCGACACGATCACCTTGGCGGCAAGGCCGGCATCCAAGCCGCTGCCGGGCTACGTTCCCGTGAAGCAGGTTGTTTTTTCTGGACTTTTCCCGCTCTCGACCCAGCAGTTTGAGAACCTACAGGTGGCGTTGGAGAAGCTCTCGCTGAACGATCCGGCGTTCAGCTACGAGCCGGAGAGCTCAACCGCGCTAGGACTTGGGTTCCGCTGCGGCTTCTTGGGCACTCTTCACATGGAGATAGTGCGCGAGAGGCTGGAGCGAGAGTTTGGCCTCCAGCTGCTTTCGACGGCCCCAAACGTTGTTTACGAGGCTGTTTTGGGAGACGGCACTAGCATCTTGGTGGACAGTCCAAATGCCATGCCGCCCACGCAGAAGATCGATCATATCAACGAACCGTTCGTCCGCTGCACCATCATCGTCCCAGATGAGTTCATCGGCGGCATCCTGAAGCTTTTGACCGATAGGCGAGGCACGCAGAAATCGATGGAATATGTCGGAGCGGGCAAGGTGATGTTGGTTTACGAGCTTCCATTCAACGAGACGCTCTTCGACTTTTATGACAAGCTCAAGTCCGTCTCGAAGGGCTACGCATCCTACGACTACGAGCACATCTCGCGCAGAGCGTCAGACATCGTCAAGGTCGATATCCTGATCAACGCTCTGCCAGTTGACGCGCTGTCATTCATGACACACAAGCGGAACTCCTATCGTCGGGGCGTCGAGCTCGTCCGGCGCATAAGGAAGCAGATTCCACGGCAGCTGTTCGAGGTCGTTATCCAGGCCGCGATTGGGAGTAAGATCATCTCCAGAGAGCGCGTTGCGCCTCTTAGGAAGAACGTAACCGCGAAGTGCTATGGCGGGGACATTACCCGCAAGCGCAAGCTGCTGGAGAAGCAGAAGGAGGGAAAGCGGAAGATGAAGCAGCTTGGCTCCGTGGCCATCCCCCAGGAAGCGTTTATGGAGATACTGAAGGTCGATTAGTTGTGGGTTCGCGAGCGGTGTCCGTGAAGTTCTGCGAATTGTGCGTCATGGTCTCTGATGGCTGAGTCAATAAAGAAGAAACTCTCTCCTGACCTGGCGGAAGCCGTCCAACTCGGCTTGCCAGCCAGCCTCAATCTCTTGAGGCGCAGCGCCCGCCTCGATTGCGAGGCGGATAGAGTCGGTTCCGGTGAGCATATCGAAAGGAAGGCGCCTTGTCTCAAACTCGTAAGGCGGCTTTCGCCAAGCGAAGGCGGTCGGGGAGAGTTCTCTAATCGTGGCGATCACCGCCAGTCCAGTTAGATATGGCTTGAAGGTGTGCCTATTGAGGACATGTATCTGAGCACCGTGACAGAGCTGGCCGGCGAATTTGTCGAAGGTTGGTCTGAAGGAGCACGCCCGGAATCGGACGCCCGTAAGGGACATCGCGTCGAGCCGTTGCAGAAGAGCAGAAGCGTCAATGAATGTTGCTCCAAAGAGCTCGAAGGGCTTTGTCGTTCCCCGGCCTTCGGAGATGTTGGTTCCTTCCAAAAGGCACATCCCCGGATAGACTATGGCGGTGTCAAGCGTCGGCATGTTTGGAGAAGGCAGAACCCACGGCAGGCCGGTCTGGTCGAAGAACATGTCTCGTTGCCAGCCCTGCATTTTGATGGGACGAAGGTCGCATCCGATATCGAGCTGGGAGTTGAAGAGCATGGCGAGCTCCGCGACAGTCATCCCGTGCCGGGCGGGAATGGCGTGCATTCCCACGAATGATGCGAAACGTGGGTCCAGCAGATTGCCCTCGAGGGCCACGCCGCCTATCGGGTTGGGTCTATCAAGGACAATCATCGCGATGCGAGCTTTGGCGCACGCACGCATGCTGAGGAGCATCGTCCATACGTACGTGTAGTAACGGGCTCCGACATCCTGAAGGTCAAAGACGAGCGCGTCGATCGCATCAAGGCTTTGGGCGTCTGGTGAGAGATGTGGTCCATACAGGCTCCGCACTTTTCGGCTGGCGTGTGTTTGGTGGCTCTCATTGACCTGGTCTTGAGCCTGGACGTCCCCGTGTATGCCGTGCTCCGGGGCAAAGACGAGCCTGAGGTCGCAGCCGCTTTCGCGCAATGCGTCGATGCAGTGGACGAGTTCCCCCGTTACTGACGCCTGATTGCAGACGAGGCCAACCCGTTTGTGCAGAAGCAGTGTGGGCTGCGCAACCAAAGACTCCAACCCGACATCGACCGGCCGCCTGCTGGGAGGATTCATGAGCGAGCCGGGGAGGGAGAGTTCATAATGGGGTGTGTGGTGATGAACACAGATTCAGCAATGGCAACCAGCCTATGTCGAGTGGAGCTTGTTCAGACTTTTTAATATCGTTATCTCGTTGCCGGCATGATTCCACGAGACCTCGTCCATATAGCACTGCACGAGCAACACGCCGCGTCCGCTAGCGTTGAAAAGGTTCTCGGCTTCTGTGGGGTCTGGCAAGTTGCGGTAATCGAAACCCTTGCCCTCGTCACGAACGGTGAAACGCAGGGAATCATCCGTGGCCTTCATTGTTAGGAATACTTCGCGATTGCCCAGCACCGGGTCGGCTAGGCGGGAGCGCTTGAGCTCGTCAAGGGCACCAGCGCTTATCGCATCGATTTTCTCCTCCTGCCCAATTTCGAGATTCCCGTGTTCCATTGCGTTGGTCAAGCACTCTATGAGCGCTAAATAGACCCCGTCATGGAAACGCGTCCCCTCGAGGCGCTTTGTCGCTATCCTCGCCGCTGATTCGAGAATTATCGCATCGTTGGGCAGAACAAAAGTGCCACTCGCAAGCATTGCAAGCGCCTCTGCATAGCCGGCCTCGCGCCTTCGCCGCTTGAACACCTTGGAGAGGAGCTGCGAGATACGGTCGAAATCAAGAGGCTTCTCGATGAAATCGACTGCGCCTCCTCTGAGAGCCTCGATAGTTCTGTCCGACGTGCCGAATCCTGTCATTATCGCGACAGGAACTTCGCTGTTCATCGATTTTATTCTCTCAAGTAGCTCAAGCCCGTGAGCGCCCGGCATCACCAGATCGGTAATCACGAAATCGTACTCGTTTGTCTCAAGAAGCCAGATTGCTTCGTCTCCCGAGGATGCGCAGTCATGTTCGAACCCTTCTCTGGACATGAACTTGGCTAAGACGGTGCGCACCGCCTCTTCGTCATCAATGATCAGGATTCGTTTGGCGCGATGCATTGCCGTTCCCTCGTGAGAGCGCATCATTTCTGCGGACGCTGTGACTTATCAAACGATCGATTCATCTTTCGCTAACCACACAAACCGGCTCAAATAGCCCTAGGGTCTCGGCGTTCCTCCCTTTTACCCATTCTAGCCGAGGCCCTCTTGAAAACAGATATGTTGGGCAACGACATAGATGGACGCCGCTCGGGCGATTTACCATCTGTGAACTTCCCCGATGGATACAATACGCCACCGGACACGATGAACTCAATAGCTTCCTTCACAGAAAGGTCAAGGTATATCGCATCGTCCCGCTCCACCACAATAACCATCCCAGAAGTTGGATTCGGGGCTGTCGGGACAAAGATATTGAGCTTGTCCGGCCCGGCTATGCCGCGCCCACCAACGCCAACCTCGTTGGTCACGAACCCGAGTGCCCAAGTTCCCTTGCGGGGGTACTCAATAAGGACAACCTGCCTGAACGCCGTAGAAGACGGCATCGTAAACGCCTCAACCAACGTCTTTGCACCTGAGTATATGCTGCGTATGACAGGTATTCTCTCCAGGATGCGCTCGCCGAACTCCACCACCTTGCGGCCGGCGATGTTCGTAGTTACGAGCCCGACAACGAATACCAGAGCCAGCAAAACTATGAGGCCTAGTCCCGGCAGCGGCAGCAAGCGCGGGAGCGGAAGTGCGAAATGCAAGAGGTCATCTGTCCACTGCACAAGCTTGTAAACAAGAAACAACGTGAAGGAGACCGGGCCGGTGACCAAAAGCCCTGCCGCGAATATCCTCCGAATCCTAGACCTTACTGGCTTCATGAATTGCCTACACGTGGTTAAGGCCAAAACAATCCCTCAGCGCGCAAGCTATCAGAGAGCGCCAGATTGCGTCAACCCCCCAAATGAGAGGAGTTTACCCAAGACGGGGAGATGATTTGGTGGGTAGTTGGCTGTGTGGCTTGAATCGTGGCGAGGGGAAAATGGAATCAAGGTCTCTTCTTTGATACATATTAGACTGACGTTCACACAAGAAAAGAAATAACTCAAAGGATACGCTGTTGGTAATAGACGAGACGGACATTCAGAAGCCTTACGCTAAAAGCATGGAGCACTTGGGCCCGGTTCGGGACGGCAGCACGGGGAAGACAGGGCAGGGTTATTCGTGCATGAATGTTCTGGCGACTGATGTTGATGGACGGGATGTAATCCCGCTTTGGGGGCAACTTCACTCGGTGCGTTCAGAGAGTTGCGGTACGCCATAGCGGACGGCCTGAAGGCAGTGCTTCGATTGAGCAATAGGCCCTGGCGGGAGCCGAATCCCCCCTCCCCCGCAACTTGCATTACTCTTCCCACCTCCAGAAAGGCTACACCAAATGTGAATGAGGGAACTCCTCGTACGAAGTTGGTTGACCAAGCCGGGGCATTAGCTCAGTATGTGTATCATGAGCGAATATCTGCTAGACCCAGACTTCGGGTTTGAGCGAATCAAGCGACTGATGGTCGCGGGCGCTCAGTGGTGCGAGATTCTGGTGGAGGATGTCGCCTCTTGGCGGCTGCTATGCGACGACCAGAAGACCAACGTCTCCAGCGCATCGCGGCTCGGGGTCTCGGTCTATGCAATTGCTTCGGGCAAGAGCTTCCACACTTGCTGCGACGGGACGAGCGCAGAGTCCATCGACGGTATAACCGATGCAGTCTGCGCCTCGTTGAGGCGTGAGGGGGGCAAGGGAGGGAGCAGCAGTATCTCACCTCACGAGGTTAGCGCGGAGCGGGTGCAGGAGGTCATAGAGCCGTTTGATGGTGTGGAGCTCTCTCGAAAGCTTGATGCAGTAACAGAAGCTGATTCGGCGGCCCGGGAAGCGCATCCCAAAGTTCATCAGGTAACCGTTGTGTATGCCGACCGTATCAGAAGGGCGGAGATACTGACTTCCGAGGGGCGGATTGTGCAGGACGATCGCTCGATGGTGGACTTTGGTGTTCGCGCGTTTTTGCGTGTGAACGGCGATATTCTGTCGGCCGGGCACATGTTTGGCGCTCTTTCGGGGTTTGAGTCGCTGAAGCAAGATGGCAGGCGGCCAGCGGACGTGGGAAAGGAGGCGGTTAGGAAGGCGGTGCTTCTTATCGACGCCAAACCCTCGCCGGAGGGCCAGATGCCCGTAGTATTTGCGCCGGGCACACCGGGCGTTCTGTTTCACGAGGCGTGTGGGCACTCATTCGAGGCAGATTTCATTCAGAAGGGGAGCTCCTTTGCGGGAAAGATGGGCAAGCAGGTGGCCTCTGAACTGATCACGCTGGTTGACAATGGTCATGTCTGGGGCATGAGCGGGTCATTTGTGTTCGATGATGAGGGTAACGCATCTCAGCGGACTGTTCTGATCGAGAAGGGCATCCTCACGAATCACATGTATGACATGCGCACTGCGCTGATAGATGGTGTCCAGAGCACAGGCAATGGCCGCTGCGAGAGCTATGAGCACCCGCCGATCCCCAGGATGACGAACACTTATGTCGAGAACGGTTCAGCCGAGCCCGATGCGATACTTGCGGGCACCAAGAACGGCATTTACGTAAAGACAATCGCGCGAGGCGGGAATGTTGACGTCCTGTCGGGCAACTTCGTGGTGGGCGTTGGCGAGGGTTACGTGATCGAAAACGGCAGACTAGGGGCTGCGTTGAAGAACGCAACTATCAGCGGGAACGGTCCCGACGTGTTGATGGACATAGACGCCGTAGGGAACGATCTTAAGATATATGCTGGCGGCCGATGCGGGAAGGGGCAGAGCGTCCCAGTAGGTTCAGGTGTGCCAACGCTGAGGGTTCGGAAGATGGTTGTTGGGGGCGGAAGATGACGGGCGGAACAGGCCGGATTGACCTTGCTCACGTCGGTGAGCAGGTCCTTGACCTTGCCAAGAGGCAGGGCGCAGACCAGGCAGAGGTTTATCTCGAGAGAAGCTCCACAACAGTAGTCTTCGTTAAGGACCAGGCGATAGAGAACCTGACTGCGAGTGACGCGGCCGGGATCGGCCTGCGGGTCTTGAAGGGCCTGTCGCTGGGTTTTGGCAGCGCCAATCGGTTTGACCCGGATAGCCTGAAGCGGCTGGTCGAGGACACGGTCGCCTGCGCGGGTGCATCGTCCGCGGACGACTTCAACTGCTTCGCGAAGCCCACGCGGCCGTCGGCCGACGGTCTTCAGATTTTCGACGAGCGAATCAGATCGGCTCCGCTGGACGCGAAGATCGAGCGCGGCTTCCTCTTGGAGAGTTCGGCCAGGGCGCTCGATGCGCGTATCAAGCGGTCCGCCTACATCGTCTATGCTGATGGTGTAGCTGAGGCGGCGATATACAACAGCTTGGGAGTTGGTTTTAAGTATTCATCGTCATCCTGCCAGGGCGTCTCCTGGGTGGCTGCCCTGGACGGCTCCTTGATTGAGTCTGGGCTTTCCGAAGCCGCCTCGACCATGTTCGATGGCCTGGATTGCGAGGCAATTGGCCGAGACGCGGCTGGAAGAGCCATAGCACTTCTTGGGGGCAAGCAGCTACCTTCAGGCACGATGCATGTGTTGCTGGATGGGCGAGCGGCGGGCGAGTTTCTACAGTTCTTTGCGATGTTGATCTCGGCCGATAACGTCCAGAAGAAGAAATCTATGCTTGCGGGCAAACTGGGCAGTGAGATTGCCTCGTCTCAGGTGACGATTCTGGACGATGGCGTGCTTCCGGGTGGATTGAGCACTGCCCCGGTCGATGCGGTTGGCGTGCCTCGGAAACGAACGGCAATCGTCGAGGATGGGGAGCTTAGAGCATTCGTTCACGATTGCTACACAGCCAAGAAGGGCAGGACAACGTCAACTGGCAACGCTAGAAGGCACGGAGGCTACAAATCGCCGCCGGTGGTGGGGACGAGCAATCTTTACGTATTGGCGGGCGAGGCAAGTCGGGAAGACATGCTGGCGGAGGCTGGGGACGGGGTCCTAGTTACGTCGATACGCGGCCTGTTTGCAGGGATAGATGTCGCCACTGGGGACTTCTCTATCCCGGCTCAGGGCATCCTAGTGCAGGGCGGCAAACCTACCTATCCGGTGAAGGACTTCCAAATCTCCGGCAATCTCTTCAAGATGCTGTCCGATGTGGCGCTAGTGGGGAACGAGATAAGCTGGAGCGGTGCGGGGCGCTTTGGTACGCCAGACCTCTTGATTACGGAGCTTAACATCGCCGGCGGCTAGCCTCCGGCGGCTCTTGCCTGTCAGCGTTTTGCTGCTTGATACGTCGGCCTGCCACTTGGCCAGGTGCATCTTTTGGGCATATCCTTAAACAACCCGCAAGATTCTAGCTAAAGTTCGACAAGTCTCTTTCCGAGAAACAAGACGGGAACCATGTGGGCTGATCGTTTTCTTGCTCGAGGGAGGGAGACTCTATGTTCGACGCCATAATGTCGGGCCTTTCTGGGCTCTATTCAAATCTATTCAAGCAGCGAGTATCAAGCAGCAACATCGCTAACATCAACACGCCAGGTTACAAAGCTGTGCAGGTCGATGCCGTGGCGTCTGGTCCTGGCAGTGCCTCGACTCGTGTTGGCGCCTCGCAGCGCCAGGGCGCGTTCGTCGCCACGAATGGCTCGCTTGACCTCACGATTGAGGGGAATGGGTTCTTCAAGGTTATGGATGACGATGCGAACGTTGCCTATACGCGAGCGGGTAGGTTCCACATCGATTCGGAGGGTTATCTCGCCACGTCCGACGGACTGCGGGTCTCTCCTCCCGTGAAGGTCGGTGGCGACATCAGCGAGGTCCGTGTGGGCTCTGACGGCTCGCTAACAGGCATGAACACACAGACCGGTCAGGTTGAGAAGCTGGGCCGGCTCCAGCTTAACCAATTCCCCAATTCGGCAGGTTTGAGCCCGTTGGGCGGCGGCAAATATGCCCAGTCAACCGAGTCTGGGAGCCCTACCTGGGCTGCTCCTGGGACTGGCGGACTCGGCACGATAAGGTCCGGCGGCCTGGAGATGTCAAACGTCGATCTCACGGCCGAGATGGTCAACCAGACATTGGCCGAGCGCGGTGTCGAGGCGAACGTCAAGAGCATCCAGACCAGCGACGAGATGCTCGGCACAATACTCGACATGGCTGAATAAAGCGTTTACATCCACCTCGCGACTCAGGCTTCCGCACCCCAAAATCACCCAACGAGCGCAACCCACGAACCAAGCGCGGTCCAAATCACCGCCTGGTGGAAGCCGCTAAACATGTTCATCTTATGCAGCCTCCTGCCTCCTATCTGATTTGGGGGGCTACTATCCTTGACTCGGAATCGGCAGTTGCTATCATTGCTCGCTAGTGCGCTCCGCAAGTGGCGCCGGTGGGTCAGTTGATCAAATAGGGAGGTCTTGGGGATTTGGACAAGGCGGGAACGCTCTCGTTTCGCTACGTCTGGCTGTGGTTCTTGATACTTGGACTACTCGCCGCACTTTATTTGCCGTCTCTCAAGTTCGACCTTTTCGCTGATGACTTCGTCTTCTACGGGTACGGTGAGAAGAACCCGGGCGTCACTCTGATCAGTTCCTTCTTCAGAGGACAGAGACCGGGGGTAACCCCAGAGGAATCCAGGTTTTTTCGTCCTCTCACTGATTATGTCTGGACTCTCAAATTCGCGATGTTTGGGACGCACATCGCCTACTATCACGCCGTGGCGATCCTCGTTCACCTCCTCAACACCGTGCTTGTTTTTCTCTTTGCGCGGAGAGCGCTAGGTCTTGACATCCTGTGGTCCCAGTGCGCCTCGCTTTTGTTTGCGGTCTTCTGGTTCAACTTCGAGGCGGTGGGCTGGCTCTCGGCCAATGACACTGCCATCTGCACAGCGTTTCTTCTGTCAAGTGCCCTGTTCTCAGTCAGGTACATGCGTCAAGGCGGAGTTGGCGCCCTGTTTGCCCTGTCTCTCTCTATGGTCCTTGCCATAGCCAGCAAGGAGTTTGCGTTGGTCATGCCTCTCGTTGTAGGGCTTACCTGGTTCCTCCCCTTCGAGAAACCTGTGGAAGGCGCGAGAAGAAGGGGATTGACCGTGCTGGCGATCGCTGTTGCCCTGGTTGCTGGCTACGTAGCGCTGAGGTTTGCTCTCGGGTTCATGATCCCTACCTTAGAGATCACGCCCAGCTTCTTGCTAAAGACAGCCCATGGCTTGTTGACGCTGCTGTGGTTTCCTGTCGAATACCGTCTCCTCGGGGCGCTTGGCGCGATTTTCGTTCTATTATGCGTGCTTCAGGCCAGAACCCGAGTTCTGGCTCTGCTAGTCTTGGTCTTGCTGAGTCCAGTCTTTCTCCAGGGATCGGAGATGAGATATGGCTATCCGGCCAGCGTCGCATTTGCGCTTATGCTGGTCTTGGTCCTAAAGACTTTCGAGGAGATGCCCCGCTCCAGAATTACTTTGCTCCAAATCGGGCTACTCGTCGCACTGGCGGGCGGCACGTTCTACGCGTTCGTGAAGCACCACGGCCCGAGTCGCGTATTTGTCCTGGGAGGGGTTGCGTTAGCACTCGTTCTACTATTAGTTGCCTGGAGAAGAGGGCGGCTCAGGGCCTCAAGCGTTCCGGCCCTTATGCTGCTGGCCCTCATTGCGGCCGGCCATTTCGGTCTGGCAATGGACTTCCCCTGGCCGTGTAGATTGGGCGGAAAGGCCAGGGACCTTGCGGCAAGTCTCCTCCCTCAGTTGCCCCACGGAAACGCTCCGCTCACCATAGTTGCAGCCGAGCCTGAACTCCTCGCGAATGGCGCGCCAGTCCCTGTTGGATACGATCGGCCTCTTCGCTTCGTCCCGATTGAGGAGATACTTGACGACATCGCCGAGTGCCCTGACACCAGGCTGGATGAGCACGTTGTTGTAATAGGCCGAGCCCCCGGGAAGATCACTCGCTTAAGTGACGTCGAGTCGCTACTTAGAGCGCGGCAAGCCTCTTACTCGGCACCGCCGGACATGCTGTCCTTCGCATTCAACGGTCCTCCCGACCAATCGAGGCGGAGATTTGCGGCCTGCGATGTCGATCACAAAGCTGTTGGGTGCCTAGAGATGAGAGACAACCCGGTGGACACGGTTGCCTATGACCTCATCTCCGTCATGTTCACCCAGCCGATCCGCTTGCCGTCACAGTTCGCCTGGCTCGAGTGGTATCAACGTGGCAACCAAAACCCTGTGGGCAGAGTTGTGAAAGAGATTGAGGCCGGACAGGCGACGTTTATGCTGCGACGCCGACTCGACTGGCTGGCTGCGCGAGAAGTCACCAGGATCACGACAGGTCTCGTGGGTGAAGACGGGCTTCCCTTCCTCGGCGCGATCTCCATTCACAAGCAGCCGGTCGTGCGGAGGCGACCTCCCGCAGAATCAGGTCTGTCTCCCCCGAAGCCTTTGACTGACTTGCATGATAGCCTGAAGCGGACCGGCGCTCTCCCGAACGACGACTAACCACAACACTGTTGACTGGACCCGGACTAAGCTGCGTATGTGAAGTGCTGCAATCTTGTGCTCATGATTCTGCTCGGCGTTAATCGTTCTGTTGACGTCCTTCCCCAAAATGCTACGCCGGACTCCGCGACGTCGAACTCGTCCTCGACGACAGGTGCGAGTGCTTCGTGCACCACAGCTTAACTGAGCGATCTTGACTCGGAATCGGCAGTTGCTATCATTGCTCGCTTGTGCGCTCCGCAAGTGGCGCCGGTGGGTCAGTTGATCAAATAAGGAGGTCTTGGGGGTTTGGACAAGACGGGAACCCTCAGGTTTCGCCACGCCTGGTTGTGGTTCTTGATACTTGGATTGCTCGCCGTCCTTTATTTGCCATCTCTTGAGTTCGATCTTTTTGCTGACGACTTCGGCTTTTATGGGCACAAGGAGATCGGCCGGAGTTTCGTCGGTTATTTCTTTAAGGGCGAGCGACCATCGCTGAGTGCGGAGGAATCCACCTTCTTTCGCCCGCTTGCCGATTATGTCTGGGCTCTCAAATTCGCTCTGTTTGGGACACGAATCGATTATTACCACGCCGTGGCGGTCCTCGTTCACTTGATCAACACTGTCCTCGTTTTCGTCTTTGCGCGGAGACTGCTAGGCCTTGACCGCGTGTGGTCCCAGTGCGCCTCGCTCCTGTTTGCGGTCTTTTGGTTCAACTTCGAGGCGGTGGCCTGGCTCTCGGCCAATGATACTGCCATCTGCACCGCATTTCTCCTGTCAGCTATTCTGTTTTCGGTCAGGTACGTGCGTCAAGGCGGCATTGGCGCGCTGTTTGCCCTGTCTCTCTCTATGGTCCTTGCCATAGCCAGCAAGGAGTTTGCATTGATCATGCCTCTCGTGCTGGTGCTTATCTGGTTCCTCCCCTTCGAGAGGCCCAAAGAAGGAGCGAGAAGAAGGGGCCTGATTGTGGTGGCGGTCTCAGCTGTCCTGGTTACTGGCTATATGGTGCTGAGGCTTGCGCTGGGATTTAGGACTATGATCGAGCAAAACACACTTAACCTGCTGAGGAACGCCCGGGACATGCTAACAGTTCTCTGGTCTCCGGTCAAATACAATCTCGTTGGGGATATTTGTGTATTATTCCTTATATCATGTCTGTTAGTAACTAAAACCCGAGTCCTGGCGCTGCTGGTCTTGGTCCTGCTGGGGCCAGCCTTTTTCCAGGGGTCGCAGATAAGGTATGGCTATCCGGCCAGCGTCGCACTCGGGGTTATGCTGGTATTGGTACTAAAGAAGTTCGAGGAGATGCCCCGCTCCAGAATCACTTTACTCCAAATCGGGCTACTCATAGCACTGGCGGTCGGTGCGCTCTACGCGTTCGTGATGCAGGGCGGCCAGAGCGTTCCGTTCGTGCTGGGGGGACTTGTGCTAGCAATCGCTTTACTATTGGTTGCCTGGAGAAGAGGGCGGCTCAGGGCCTCAAGCGTTCCGGCCCTTATGCTGCTGGCCCTCATTGCGGCCGGCCATTTCGGTCTGGCAATGGACTTTCCCTGGCCGTGTAGATTGGGCGGAAAGGCCAGAAGCCTGGCTGAGAGTCTAGTGCGTCAGTTGCCCGAGGGAAACGCGCCGCTCACCATGGTTGCAACCAAGCCCGAACTCGTCAAGAATGGCGTGCCAGTCCCTGTTGGATACGTTCGGATCTTCGCTGTGCTCCTCTCCGGCCGAGAGCTTCGCTTCGCTCCGATTGATGAGATGCTTGACAACATCGCCGAATGCCCTGACACCAGGCTGGATGAGCACGTTATTGTAATAGGCCAGACCGATGAGAAGATCGCTAGCCGTGATGACATCAGGGCGCTCCTTAGGGCGCGGCAAGCCTTTTACCTGATGCCGCCGCCGGACATGCTGTCCTTCGCATTCAACGGTCCGGCCGACCAATCGGGGCGGAGGTTTGCGGCCTGCGACGTCGATCACAAAGCTGTTGGGTGCCTAGAAATGAGAGACAACCCGGTGGACACGGTTGCCTATGACCTCATCTCCGTCATGTTCACCCAGCCGACCCGCTTGCCGTCGCAGTTCGCCTGGCTCGAGTGGTATCAACGTGGCAAACAAAGCCCTCTGGGCAGGGCTGTGAAAGAGATTGAGGCCGGACAGGCGGCGTTTATGCTGCGACGCCGACTCGACTGGCTCGCTGCGCGAGAAGTCACCAGGATCACGACAGGTCTCGTGGGTGAAGACGGGATTCCCTTCCTCGGCGCGATCTCCATTCGCACGCAGCCGGTCGTGCGCAGGCGACCGCCCGTAGAATCAGGTCTGTCTCCCCCGAAGCCCGCTGTTGACTTGCAGAGCCTGAAGCGGACCGGCGCTCTCCCGAACGACAACTAACCACAACACTGTTGACTGGACCCGGCCAAGTTCTGCATTTGAAGTTCTGCAATCGTGTGCTCGTGGTTCCAGAGGCTGTCCAATAAAGGGGTCAGCCGTGTTTCTTGTAGGGGCGATTCACGAATCGCCCACAATATGTTGTGGCGCTGGCGTCGGGCG
>DATLAJ010000169.1 GCA_035527515.1 bacterium | reverse complement strand
GAGAATGGACCAACCGATTGCACCCTCTCCTTGGGAGGATCCACTGTATACCCCAGGCGCGCCTTCTACATCCTGTTTTGTGGGAACGCGTGTGAGGTAAGGGAATTGACGATTACGGGCGGAGCAGCAATGTCTTACCCTGGCGGAGGCGCAATACTGGTAGCGTACGCTTGTCCCACTATACGAGCTTGCCAATTCTTTAGCAACTGCGCTTGGAACGTTCCGGGACTTGCACCAGGGTGTGGTGGGGCCCTGTTTGTGTACGGCCAGAATGGCGCCAGTCCATGCCAGGTAGTGGACAATACTTTTGAAGGCAACTTTTCAGAGGCATATGGAGGAGCTTTCTATGTCCATCCCATTGCATCAGTGGTTCTCCGCGCCAACGAATTCTGTGCGAACTCTGCACTGTTTGGTGGAGCCGCTTACCTCTTGGGATCCGTGTCCTTTACGCTTAATACGGTAACGCTCAACACAGGATCTGGCGGAGCCATCTTGGTTGCCTCCGCTACCTCAGCTACCGAGAACACATCTGACATCATCGCCAATACCATTACATGGAACAACAACCCCTCTGGAGATGAATGGACCTGTGGAGGAGGTATCTATGTAACAATGGCCTCCCCAACAATTATTGATAACCTCATCTGCAATAATGCCGCTCAGCTTGGCGGGGGAATCTATAGCGAAGATGCCGCTCCTGTCATCCACAACAACACCATAGCAGGAAACGTCTCTTACCGGGCTTCCGGGGGCGCAATCTATCACACATCTTATCCACTGCTCGTGATTCAGAATTCAATCGTGTGGTACAACGGCAGTACAAGCCTCTACAACTGCGACCCCTACCATTCATGCTTTGAGGGGGCGGTGGAGAATGACGGGAAGTACAACATTGCCGGGTTCCCTCAGTTCGTCGATCCCGGGTCGGGAGATTTCCGGCTGCAGTCATATTCCCCATGCATAGACGCGGGCGATAGCGACGTTGTAGTGGAAGGTGATGCCGATGCCGACTACAATCCCCGCTTGCTTCTTGACGAGGTGGACATGGGGGCTTTCGAATCGCTCTCGATCAGCGACGACTCCGATACCGATGGGCTTCCTGACGACTGGGAGATGGAGCACTTCGGCGACTTGGACGAATCGGCGTCCGGTGACCCCGACGATGATGGCCAATCCAACTACGAGGAATACAGTGACGGCACTCCTCCTGAGAACAAGACAACGGTCGTGTACGTTGACGCACGAGCTACGGGCGTCGAGGACGGCACCATCGATCATCCGTTCAACACCATACAGGAGGGCGTGGATCTCTCAGTCGGGACCGTTTGCGTAGCTGGGGAAATCGAGAGCGAAGGTGGAGAGTATGCCGAGGAGGTCGTCGTTCGTAACAAGGCCCTCAACATTCTGGGTGGTTACAACGGGACTTTTGCCACGTGCGATCCATCCACGTACCCAACGACAATAGACCCCTCCAGCCTGCAGTCCCACGAAACCGGTCGTGCCGTAACCTTCATCGGATGCTCGTATGCAGAGCTGCAAGGTTTCATCATTTCGGGGGGGGACGCTTCCCTCGGTGGAGGAATCTTCTGTGACAGGTCAATCGTAGTCATCTCGGATAATATCATCCAAGACAATAAAGCCCTCGTTGGTGGGGGAATCTGTCTTTACAAGTGCTACAGCCCGACAACGGTTTCCGATAGCACACTGCTCTCCAATACAGCAAGAGACGGTGGCGCGATAGCCTGTTTTGAGTCCTATGCCATAATAGACGGCAACACCATTGGTAATGAAGCCTATCCGAACCAGGCAGAGCGTGATGGAGGCGGTCTCTACTGCCAGGCGGCCGCCACCATCTACATCAAGAACAACCTGATCTCGTTCAATGAAGCTCGGGGTCATGGAGGCGGCATTGCCTTCTACAAGTGCCAACTGCCTACTCCACGGTCGCCGGAAAAAGCAAGCATACAGAAAAACCGCATCACCGATAACAAGGCCTGGATCGGTGGCGGTTTGTCGATCATGAGGACCACCAACTGGTCGGCGGTCTGGAACGTAATATGCGGCAACGCCGCGAATCAAGGGGCCGGAATCTACACGAGCGCATCGACAGGTTCGCGCGCTTACGTCTGGGCCCTGCAAAATAACACAATAGCAGATAACGATTCTTCCGATCCGTTCTGAAACGAGGCGTAAAGGAGTGCAGTGATGAAGAACGCAATCAGCTTGTCGGTAGCAGTGGCGTTGATGTTCGCAACAGTGGCTTTTGCCGAATCAATCGCCGTTCTGGAGGCGGCGGGGCTCGGGGAGAGCGCCCGGGCCGAGCTGTATGACAATCTGTCCGCCGCGGGATTCATCTTTCAGCGGCCTCTTGTGGGCCGCCTTGCGGGGCAGGGGAGCGTGTGGACCATTCCTGACGGCATGCCAATGGCGGACGCCGCGGCCATCGCAGGAAGCCTCGATGGCGTTGTCGGCACGGAGGATCTCAACGTTTGTGCCGAGCCTTTGGAGTGTTCGCCGGTCTCCTACGCGTTGCCGGGTCAAGTCAGGGTGATCATCAGCTACCCTCCAGGTACGCCAGAGCGTGAAGCCGTTCGCGATGTCCTTCGATCAAAGGGTTTCACATTTGTAGCGCAGGATTCATCAGAGAGCATCTGGTCTCAGCACTACGCCGATGTCTGGCAGTGCTTCCCCAGGGAGTATGCGCTTGAAGAGGCAGTTGCTGCCGCAACTGTGCCTGGCGTGGTCACAGTCCAGTTGCTCGGCAGAGGCACTCAGGCCATGGCGGACGGAGTTCAGTACGCCGGGGTCTTGGAGCTTCCCGCTCTTGATGAGCCGGGTCGCGCGGCGCTTCATTCCAGGTTGACAGACTTGGGGTTCATCTATGCCCGTCCCCTCAAGGGCCGCCTCCAAGGGCAAGGTTACGCTTGGATCGTGCCGAGCGTCCCATGGGCAACTTCACAAGTGAAAGATACTCCTGGAGTTCTATACGTTGTCAATGTGAATCGCGGCGAGGCGCTCGTCGAGTACGTGGGGATAGTTCCCTGCATGCCTGGGAAATTGTATCTCTTCTACGCGGAAGGCACCGACAAGTGGGACACACGGAGAGCTTTGCAGGATAAGGGATTCATGATGTTGCACGACGACCAACGGGTTCCTCCGGATTGGACAAATTACGGAATGGAGACGTGGGTGTATCTGAAAAAGGAGTTCTCTGTAGTCGAGGCCAGAGATGAAGTTCGAAGTACATCGGGAATCTCAGCTGCATACGGGGTGGGCCGCGCCTGGCCTTTCACGGGAGACCTGAACACAAGCTTGCGGACAGTTGCAGTCTGTCTTGGCAAGAGCGTTGCCGGTTCTTGTGAGAACTGCGATGTCAATGGCGATTGGCGGATCGACATATTGGACCTCATCGTTCTTCGGAACTACATGCAGCAGCAGCCGATGCTGACGAAGTAGGTTTTTCAGGGACAATAGCGTTTCAGTGGAGGAAACCATGTCACGGATCATGCTTCAGTGTGGGCTTGTTCTTGCGTTCTTCAGCGGCGTCATGAAGCTCGCCGGCATGGCGGCGGCATCGCCTTCTACAACTGCGAATTGCCTACTCCAAGATCGCCAGAAAAGGCGAGCATGCAAAAGAATCGCATCTGCGACAACTCATCAAGCGCCGGTGGCGGTGCCATCAATCTGGAGGATTGCGGAGCTGCCGACGAAAGCGTGATCGTCCGGAATAATCTCCTTGCCGGCAATGAGGCACCATCGGGAGGCGGGATACGCATGAGCATGTCTGAAGTGACCTTCACGAACAATACTGCGGCCGACAATTCGGCCGCCGATCCTGATTGAAAAGCACAGGTTCGCTCCCTCGGGGACGAAAAAGGAGGACACGTAATGAACACGCACTTTTCGAGCATCACAGTCTTGGTGTTGGCCCTTGGCGTGCAATCGCTCGCGATTGGGCGCTCGGCGCTCGGCGCGCCGTTCCACTACACGGTTCTTGAAGATCAACAGAGTCCCCCGGCTACGCTCGCTGCGCTCCATGTCCAGCTTGAGGCCATGGGCCTGCAGTTGCTGCGCCCGCTGCTTGGGAAGCTTGCTGGTCGGGGCTACCTCTGGAATTCGCCGCTCGAGCTAACCATCCAACAAATCGCTTCCATTCAGGCGATCGAAGGCGTTCACGGAGCATATGACGCGTATCTAGGATGGTTAGAGTGGTACAACAACCGTCTGATAGCGGCCGGAAGCATCGGCATTTTTTTCGAGCACGGCCTCCGAGATGCCGCGGCCGCACAACTCGTCCTCCTGGGTTTTCGCCGTCCTCAGGGGCCAATATCGGACGATGAGTGGTGGCGTTACTCGCCGCTCGAATACTCGTATCCGCAGGCGTCGGCAGCCGCCTTGGTTATACAAGGGATCATCAGAACATATCCTTCTGGCGTATACGAACTCTACTCCTGCCTTTTCGACGTCAACTCGGACGGCACAGTTGGGATACTCGACCTGATATTTATCCGTGCGAGGATGGGGCAGGACCCGCTGAGCGGCAACAACAGGGCAGCCGATATCAACAACGACGGAAAGATCAATATACTTGATCTCATTTTCGTCCGTAACCAGATCGGCAGTCACTGCCCGTAGGCATTCGTAAGGAACGATTCAGGAGGCACGACCATGGGAAAAACTCATCTGCCAAAGTCGGTTGGTCTCTTAGCTCTTCTTGCCTGTCTTGCCTGCGCTCTTCCAGCTCAGCCGGGTGAAGAGGAACCCGAGCTTGAGATCGTCAATGGCCGCAAGGTAGCACCAGGGAGCCTGTACATAGTGATCGACAAGTCACGATTGGCGGAGGTTCGCAATAACCTTGCGCAGCGAGAGTTTCGACCCGCAAGGCTATCCAACGCTCAAGAAGCAGGCTGGTGGAAGTTCGACAAGCTCCTCACCGTTCCCGAAGCACTGAAAATCGTACGCCAGATTCCCGGCGTGGTCCGGGCTCATCCTGACGGAGTATACGAATTGTACGGTGCCGGAGGCAGGAATGATGCGTACTACCCGCTGCAATACGCGCTGCCCATGATGGATTTGCCGCAAGCTTGGAAGCTTCTCGGAACCTTTGATCCCATTGTCGTTGGCGTACTCGACACGGGTATGAGCGTAGGATTGACTGAGCAAACGCCCCCTCATGTTGATATCGGAGACAACATCTATGCCAACCCCGGAGAGGTACTCGACAACGAAGACAATGATCAAAACAGCTTTATAGACGATCTCCACGGTTGGGATTTCGACGGTGACGACAACGATCCTTCGGGCGGCCATGAGCATGGAACTTGGGTGGCAGGGGTGATCGGCGCGGTTTCAAACAATACCACCGGAATAGCGGGCGCAGTACCGTATGTCAGGATATTGCCATTGAAAGTCAGTATCGGCGCATCTGGGATCATTCAGGAGTCGTACTGCTGCGATGCTATCGATTACTGCATCCTGCAGAGGGTCCCTGTGGTCAACATGAGCTTTGGAGGTACCTATACCAACAATCCCTTCCTTCTGCACCTCCAGAACATCCAAGACAATGGCGTGCTTGTCATAGCGGCGGCCGGAAATAGTTCAGAAGATCTGGAGGATAACGGCCACTTCCCGGCCTGCTACAGCCTGGCCAATATCGTCTCTGTAATCGCCACCAATGAAGTCGACAACATGACACACTTCTCGTCTTATGCCGAAGCAACGGTTGACCTCGCGGCGCCGGGGGATCGGACCACGACAACGAGCCCTCCCAACGGATATATGGATGTAGACGGAACCTCTTTCTCGGCGCCATACGTTGCCTCCGTAGCCGCTCTCCTCCTGGCGAAGTATCCTGCGCCCAATCCCAACCCCAATCCGGGGCTCTACATCCGCCAACTGCGCCTCATGATTCTTGAAGGGGCGGATCCTGTGCCCTGCTTGCGCGGCAAGTGTGTGACCTCCGGCAGGGCAAATGCCTATCAGACTCTTCTCGTGCCTCCCGTCAAGACTGTTTCCCAGGACAAGACTGAGACGATTGCGATACCCGATAATGGAGATTGGAGGACAAGCTCGCTCACGTTCCCGACCGAACTGAAGGTCAGGGACGTTTCGGTTTCAGTGACCATGGACCACGAGCAGTTGGAGGACCTTGAGATCAAGGTGATCTCGCCGAGCGAAGATGAATTCGTGATCCTCAAGCCTGCCCCCGAGGGAAGCTACACGGGGCCGTGGCCGTCGGGCCGGGCGTTCGTTTTCGACACGAGCTGGGCGTTCCGCGGGCTGCAGTCGGCAGGCACATGGCAATTGGCCATCCGCGATACCGTCACGAACAGCCTTGACGGCGACCTTCAGGCCTGGGAGATCGAAGTCCACACCTACGATGATTCGAACGACGTCAAATCCGGCGGCGGAATCCTGTGTACGAACTCCTCAAACGTGACGATCAGCAACTCCATCGTCTATGGCAATACATCTCCGGCTCCGGCTGGCCATGAGCTTGTTGTCGCATCGGACGCCAGTCCTTCTACCGCGAGCGTGAGCTACTGCGATATCGACGGCGGTCAGAACGCCGTGCAGGTAGATGCCGGGTGCACGCTCACGTGGGGCACCGGCAATATCGATGCCGATCCGAAATTCTACGCCCCCGAGTCGCGAGACTACCATGTGAAGTCGGTCTACGGAAGATGGAATCCAGCCCAAAGCGGTTGGGCCATCGATGCCGAGACTAGCCCATGCATCGACGCCGGAGACCCGGCAACGCTCTTCCCGAACGAACTGGATCCAAGAGGCTACAGGATAAACATGGGAGCCTACGGCAATACGGAGCAAGCTTCGAAATACCAAATGTGGCCCATTCAGGGCGACACCAACCTGGACTGCTTTGTGAATATAATGGATCTCATCTTCATAAGAAACAGGATGAACCAGAGCATCGGGTCAGGCGACAACTGGCAGGCAAACGCAAACTCAGACCTAAGCATCAACATTCTGGATCTGATATACGTGAGGGCTCGCTTGGGGAACACGTGCCAGTAGTCTGAGCCGGCCGCGGATCGCCAAGAGACTCATGGGCGGGCACGTCTTCCTCTTCATGCCCGCCCTTGGTCATTTCAAGCGTGAGTGTTGCGGTTTACCAGTTCTCTCCGAGCACCTCGAAGAACGCCTGCGGATGGGCGCAGGCGGGGCAGGCGCCGGGGGCGTCGGTGCCTTCGTGGACGTAGCCGCAGTTGCGGCAGCGCCACCGGACGGGGGCAGGCTTCTTGAAGACGGTGCCGGCGTCGATATTGGCGGCGAGGCCGAGGTAGCGGCGTTCGTGCTGCCTCTCGGCGACGGCGATGGACTCGAAAATCCTGGCGATGTTCTCGAATCGGAAGGCCTCGGCCCGCTCGCCACGGCCTACGACATCGATCCGGCCAGCGTCAAGCTGGTGGTGGTGGGCCGGGTGCTCGAGCATTTCGACGAGACGATGCGCAGCCACGTGCGGGACTCGCTGACCCGCCGCGGCGTGATCGTCGACGAGGAATTCATCCAGCGGGTGGAACCCGAGGCGCACGCCGTTGAAGTGAAAGGCCCGAAGCTCTACGAGGAGAGCGCGCTCATCTGGTGCGGAGGCGTTCGCGGCAACAGCATCATCGAGCGCAACGGCTTCTCGGTGGACAAGCACGGACGGGGCAGGCCGTCCGCGCCGCTACCTCCGCCCGAGCGCAAGCCGGAACCGGAGCGCAAGCAGGAAGTGGGCGTGGGAAAGTGATTGACGCGCCCGCCCCACGCTGCCTTACGACTCGGGTTGGAAGCCGTCCCCGCATCGCGGATGGCGATGCTCCCGGACCAT
>DATLAJ010000168.1 GCA_035527515.1 bacterium | reverse complement strand
AGAACCGAGAGAGTTAGGAGGTGTCAATTGTTATGAAAGGTATCTTGGCTGGGACCGTCGCGGTTGTGACGTTTGCGGCCCTGGCGGCGACGCTCAGCGTTGGTTCCACGCAGCCGGCCACGAGCGTCAAGATAGGCTTCGTCGAGCAGCAGCGCATTCTCACGGAGACGCAGACTGGTAAGCGAGCTCATCAGCAGCTAAAGGAACTACAGAACAAGAAGCAGACTGAGATCGACCGCAGTGAGCAAGAACTTAAGGCACTGGGCGACAAGATCGCCAATGAGGCGCTCCCCCTGACCAACGAGGCCCGTGAAAAGCTGAAACGTGAACAGAGAAACAAAAAGGCAGACCTGGACATGTTTGTCTCCGAAGCCTACGACGAGGCGGATGCGTTGAACAAGAAGAACGCACAAAGAATCCAGAAGTTGGTGGAGCAGACCGCGGCCGAGATGGCGAAGGAACTTGGATACTCGATCATCCTTGAGCGACTCGGGGTTGTTCTATATGGGAACCCGCGCTTCGACCTGACGGACGAGATGATCAAGCGAATAGACAAGATAACCGAGACAACTGCGGGGCAGGGCGGCAAATGACGACTAGAAAGTACGGCGCAATCACAACTGGGCTGGGCATTGGTCTGTGCCTCGGCCTGATGACTCTTGGCAGCTCTGTCGCGTACTCGCCGAATGCTCCCCAGCAGGTCATCGTGACGGTCGATCTGAAGGCTATTCTGATGAACAGCCTTCCTGGCAGAGCTGTGCAGGTCAAGTTCAAGGAACATGTGGCAAAGGTGAGGGCAAAGCTTGATGAGAAAACAGCTGAGCTGAAACAGCTCGAGAAGGAGCTGTCGTCGCCAGGATTTATGGCCCTTAGTCAGGCCGAAAGAAGGGATAAACAGCGCAGGTTCGAGAAGGAGAGGCTCGACCTGAAGTTCCTGGTAGATGATGGCAACAAGGAGTTGGAGAACAAGCAGGCGGAGATGATGACCTCGCTGACGCAACAGATTAGGTCGGTCATTGAGAGCATTGCCAAACAAAAGGGCTACGACCTGGTGCTCATGAACTCTCCGCCGAGCATGGTGTACTCTAGCGGCATCATAGACGTCAGCGCCGAGGTCCTGTCGGCTTTTGAGTCCGAGTGGATAAAGAAGGTCCCGGACAACAGCGCAGCAGAATCAGCTCCCGCCGGCGGGCGGCCTTCCCCCAGTCCGCTTGGTGATTAGGGGACACTGTTTAGCGGGTCGGTGGTTTCTCGATGGTCGGGCCCAGATCGGCGAATGCTCAAGGCAAGGGCAATGAGATTGGAGGAGATAAGATGCAGTTGACGCTTGGAGAGATTGCAGAGAGGCTGCGGCTCGAACGCTCGGGGCCGTCCGATCTCGTCATTACCGGCGTCTCGGCAATTGAGACCGCAGGCGATGGGGACATATCGTTCGTAACGGACCGCAAGCACTTGCCCCTGCTTGCTGAGACCACGGCGAGCGCGGTTATCATCTTTGAGGGTTTTGAGGAGTGCCGACTGCCGCACATAGTCTCCCGAAATCCTTATCTGTCCTTCGTGAAGCTTGTGAACGTCTTTCATCCGACGTTCAGGCCCGAGCCGGGCATCTCCCAGAATGCGGCCGTCAGCCAAGAGGCCCGGGTCGCGAGCAGCGCGGCTATCGGCGCGTTCTGCTGTGTTGAGGCTGGCGCCTCGATAGGCCCGGACTGCGTTATTTACCCACAGGTTTATGTCGGCCGAAACGTTGAGATAGGTCGGGGTACGGTCATCAAGCCGCAGGTCTCGATAATTGATGACACGATAATCGGCGAGAGGTGCATCGTGCACTCGGGGGCAGTTATCGGCAGCGACGGGTATGGGTTCATCAAAGACAAGGGTCAGCATGTGAAGATACCGCAGATCGGTAACGTCGTGATAGGAGATGATGTGGAGGTGGGGGCGTCTGTTGCTATTGATAGGGCTACTTTCGGGAGCACGACGATCGGTTCGGGCTGCAAGATAGATAACCTGGTTCACGTGGCGCACAACGTAACGGTTGGCAAGAACACCTTGTTGGTTGCGCAGGTGGGGATAGCCGGAAGCACCAGTATTGGGAGCAACTGCACCCTTGCGGGTCAAGTTGGCGTCGCGGGGCACATATCGATAGGTGATAACGTGATTGCGGCGAGCAAGGCCGGCATCCCGCGAGACCTCGCGGAGGGCTCGGTGGTCGGAGGGATACCTGCGGTTCCGATCGATATGTGGCGTAGGCAGGTTGCGGGAGTTTTACGGCTGCCCACCCTGATGAGTGAGGTCAAAGAGCTGAGGAAACAGGTCAAGATGCTCACCGAACGTCTTGGCCGGTCGGAATCTTAACAAACAGGTGTGAGGTGTTGCAGGTGGATCAAGTGTTGGACGTGCAGGGGATCATGCGCTTCTTGCCACATCGATTTCCGTTTCTCTTGGTTGACAGGATACTTGAGATGGACGTTGAGCAGGGGACCATCACGGGTCTTAAGAATGTCTCGGCGAACGAGTGGTTCTTTCAGGGGCATTTCCCTGAGCAGAAGGTCATGCCCGGCGTCTTGCTCGTAGAGTCGCTCGCTCAGACCGGCGGGGTGCTCCTGATGAACATGCTGGACGATATCGAGAATAAGCTCCTTGTCTTTATGACGATCGATAACGCCAAGTTCCGCCGTCCGGTTGTTCCTGGGGACCAGCTGACACTTGAGGTCAGAAAGACCGCGCAGCGGGGGAGCTACTTCAGGATGAAGGGCAAGGCAACGGTCGAGGGGAAGGTCGCAGCCGAGGTGGTAATGAGCACAGCTGTGGTCGAGAGGGGCGAGTAATGAGAGCCCATGAGACGGCGATAGTCTCCTCTGGGGCCGAGATCGCAGGCGACGTTGTCATCGGGCCTCACTGTGTTATTGACGACGGGGTGAAGATAGGCCCCGGCACGTCGGTCCAGATGGGGGCGTATATAACCGGCGACACAACGATCGGCCAGAACTGCCAGATATTCCCCTACGCGATCATCGGAGTCGTGCCGCAGGACTTGAAGTTCAAAGGTGAGAAGACATCGGTCGTGATCGGCGACGACAACATCATTCGTGAATTCGCAACTGTCCATCGCGGAACGAAGGACGGGAGTGGTGTAACACGCATCGGCAACAACAACCTTCTGATGGCCTACAGCCATGTCGCCCACGATTGCACGATTGGTAACCACACGGTCTTGGCGAATGCGGCGTCGCTTGCAGGGCATATCGTTATCGAGGATTACGCAGTGCTTGGAGGGCTGGTCGGCGTGCATCAGTTCGTGCAGATCGGGACGTACTCGATGACGGGCGGTTGTTCCGCTGTGGACAGGGATGTTCTGCCATACACACAAGCAGCGGGCGTCCGCGCGAGGCATTTCGGGCCCAACATTGTCGGCCTGCGCCGTGCGGGATTCTCGTCCGAGAAGATAGCAATGCTCAAGGAGATATACCGTCTCCTATTCAGAGCAGACCTCAAGCGGCAAGATGCGCTCGCTCGGATTGAGGAGGAGTTCGGTGAGTTCGCGGAGGCAAGGCATGTTATCGACTTCATTAGGCGCTCGAGGCGCGGCCTGTGTTCAGAGTAGTGTGTGCATGTTGGGTGTCAGGTCTCGCGCGTGTGGGTCGGGTGCGCTGATAGGGTCGTGAGGCCTGGTTCATGGAGGGGGCAAGACGCGGTGCTGTCGGCGCGCTCGAGCAGAGACACTCATCGGTAGAGGGTTGGGGCTTGACATGTCCAAGGTAAGAATCGGTGTGGTTGGTGTGGGGTATCTTGGCTCCCGTCATGCAAGGATTCTCAGCGAGATGCAAGGTGTGGAGCTTCTGGGTGTCCACGATATTGACGAGGCTGCCCAGAAAAAGACCGCCCAAAAATGCCACTGCCGCACTTTCATGTCCACTGAGGAGCTAGCTGAGGCGGCAGACGCGGTGGTCGTGGCGACCCCCACACGGACGCACCTTGAGGTCGCAAGCCAATGCTTGAACCTCGGTCGGGCGGTTCTCGTGGAGAAACCGATCGCCGACACTCTCGAGGCCGGGCGGGATATGGTGAGGCTTGCGAACGCATCCGGGGCGCTGCTCCAGGTAGGGCACTCCGAGCGGTTCAACCCAGCGTTTGTGGCCGTCAGGAAGTTCATCCACGGGCCAAGGTTCATCGAGACCCACAGGCTGACGCGGTCCGCGGGCCGGGGCCTTGACGTTGACGTCATACTCGACCTGATGATACATGACATCGACCTCGTAGCCAGCTGCTTCAGCGATGCCCCATCGTCCATCTCCGCCGTTGGCGTGCCGGTCCTGTCGGACAATGTCGATATCGCAAATGCCAGGCTCGAGTTCCCGAACGGCGCAGTCGCGAACCTCGTGGCCAGCAGGATAAGCGTCTCGAAAATGCGGAAGATCAGATTCTTCCAGCCCGACACATACATATCGGTCAACCTTCTTTCTCACAGGGTCAAGATGTATCACAAGCAGGGGGAGCCCGACCACAAGAAGCCGCTGACGGCGCTCAGAATCGCCCGCTATATCAAGAGGCAGTCCATTCGGGTAGTGGATTTTGAGCCGCTTCAGGCGGAGCTTAGTGCGTTCGTTCACTCACTCGAGAGCAAGAGCCCCGCAGTTGTCTCTGGCGCCGATGGTCTCCGCGCGCTTACCTGGGCATTCGCGATCAAGGACTCCATAGACCGGCATTTCACACCCGTCTTCACCGGTAGCAATGGGTAGCATCCGGCTACACCGGCCCGCAGCCAACCGCAGAAGAGTTCTGGTCGTCGCTGGGGAAGCATCGAGCGACCTGCACTGCGCCTCGTTGATCAATGAGCTGAAATCGCTTCGGCCGGACCTCGGGTTTGTCGGGGTAGGCGGCGAGAACATGCGTGCTCAGGGCGTCGAGCTGTTCGCTGACGTTAGGGAGCTGGGCGTGGTGGGTGTCTCGGAAGTGTTTAAGAAACTGAGCCGGATACTTGCAGCCTACAGGCAGGCGACGAGGCTCATGCGGTCGGGCGAGATAGCGGCAGCGATCTTCGTTGACTATCCCGACTTTAACCTAAGGCTCGCCGCACGGGCGCGCAAGTGCGAAGTCCCCGTCCTTTACTACATCAGCCCGCAGGTTTGGGCGTGGCGACGCGGCCGGGTCCGAAGAATCGCGCAGCTGGTGGACGAGATGTTGGTTCTGTTCCAGTTCGAGAAGGAGCTTTACGAGCTGGCGGGAGTGGATGTGAGGTTCGTTGGTCACCCGCTTCTCGACACAGTGAAACCCACGCTGGACAAGGAGGAGTTTCTTGAGCGCGTGCGCTTCGACCAGGGTAAACCTGTGGTCGCCCTGCTGCCCGGCAGCCGGACCAGCGAGATCGAGAGGTTGCTGCCGGTCTTTCTCGAGGCGGCCAGGTTCGCCTCATCCCTGCTCGACTCCAAGCCGCTACAGATGATACTTGCGCTGGCCAAAACGATTGACCCCAAGCTTGTTGCTCACATGCTGAGTCGCTACCCAGAGGTAGTCGTCGTCCGGGGGCAGACCTACGACGCGCTTGCTGCCTCGGACGCGGCGCTTGTGGCTTCGGGGACGGCGACGCTTGAGGCCGCCATCCTTGGTGTTCCGATGATAGTTGGCTACAAGGTCTCGTTCCCCACCTATCTGGTCGGAAAGCTCCTCATCAGGGTCGATCACGTCGCGCTTCCAAACATAATCGCCGGCAAGAGGGTCGTGCCGGAACTGATACAGTCCGACCTCACACCCGAAAGACTAGGACGTGAGCTCGCCTCGCTCCTAGAAGATGCCGGGCTGCGCAAACAGCAGAAAGATGAGCTGAAGAGGGTAACGGGTCTGTTGGGTGAGTGCGGAGCGTCCAAGAGGGCGGCCGGGTTCGTTGCGGAGTTCCTGGGCAAAACAATGCCCCCGGACGGGTCAGCCAGGACCTGACCCACAGGGTCTCGCCAGCTCCGTGTGCGCCCTGCGGCCGCTCGTCTCCTGTAAGGTGGGGGAAGATTCCGCTTGACCCCGCAAGACCCGCAAATTAAGATTCCGAAAACCCTACACGATTAGTATGGGGTCGTAAGGACTTGATAACATAATTAGGAGGGAGACCTATGGACTCAAAACCGTTCGATCAGAAGGGCGCAATGCCGACAAAACCAGCCGAGAAACCTGGTGCGCCGATGAGCAAGCCTGGGGAGACCGTGAAGAGTAGCCCAGCGGGTCCCGGTCCCGGGAGACCCGCGGCGGCGGGCGTTTCGTCAATGGACGCCAAGACGCCGCCAAAACCCGCCAAGACGCCGGCAAGACCCTCCAAGGGCGCCACTTCAAAACCTGTTGGCAAGAAGAAGGTGCATGTGACCCCTGCCGAGGTAAAGAATCTGCAAGCGGCGCTGTTGGAGAAGCTGAAGAAGGCGCCCGAAGGGCTCCGGGCAGTTGACCTGGCCAAACAGCTGCGGATTTCGACCTCTAAGCTGACATTCATTGCGTTGCCCCCTCTCAAGAAAGGAGAGATCAAGAAGGTTGAGGTCAAGGACAGGGTCGTCTATTGCAGCAAGGATGCCGCGGTTGTCCCGGCAACGATGGACCAGGAGAAGGTCTTCAAGGACGTGCTTGCTCTCTTGAAGGCCACACCGAAGGGGATGAAGATCGCCGACATGGCCGCCAAGACCAAACACACACGTCAGAAGTTGGCGGCAGCGATGAAGCCTCATCTAGACTCGGGAGTGCTAAAGAGAGTCAACGATGTGTATCTTCTCACTGGCAAGTCGGACATCGAGGCAGCTAAGGGACCCGCACCCACGAAGCCATCGCTCAAGCCGGAGCTCAAAAAGGCTCCGGAGAAAAGAGAACCTCCAAAGGTCCCGCCGAGACCAGCGGTCAAGAGTACATATCGGCCGCCGGCGAGAGTCAGAACCGGAAGAGGTATCGCTTGGCTTGCCCTCATTCTCGCAATCGTCTCCATTGTCATGTGGGTGAGCGTTTGGGGGCACAACGCGGCTACGCAGAATGCTATTGCCACGCTGAAGCAGAATGTGGACCAGAAGGTTAAGGCAACGGAGACGTCAATTGCCAAGATGAGAATCGATCTGAATGCAAGGCTCAAGACGGCGGACATGAGGATCCTAAACACTTTCTTCAACGAGCAGATAAAAGACCTTCAGATGACGTTTGTGCAGATAGATAGCCTCGCCAGAATGACCAAGGACGAGGCAACGCTGAAGCAGCTGGCGGACACCAAGAACGCCGTTAGCGGTCTGATACAGGAGCTGAGGAGAGAGTACGCCAACACGGTTCCGAAATAACGATAGCTCGCCTTCAGCGGGTAGGAGAATAATTCTGGGGCGCCCTCGACACGGGCGCCCTTTTTTTTCTTTGTAGTGATTTTGCCGGGGGGGGGAATCGAACCCCCACGATGCCAAGCACCGCAGGATTTTGAGTCCTGTGCGTCTACCTGTTCCGCCACCCCGGCCGCTTGAACCCGAACTGTCCTTAAGTTTAGGGCAAGGAATCTATTGCTCGAGGCGCGAAACGTCAAGAGCAATTGGCCGATCGGGTGTCAAGATAAGAGCAACTTGGGGTCACATCGGAAACTCGATGCTGGGCTATGCCCCCGAAGACTTATTGATGAACAACGTCTGAGTCGGGTAGGCGATCTCGATGCCTTGCTTCTCGAACTCCTCTGCTATACCCATATTTATGGCGTGCTGTGTATCCATATACGTCATGTAATCGCTGGTCTCAACGTAGTAAACGATCTCGAAGTCGAGACTGTAGGCGGCGAACGCGGCGAAATGGACTCGATCGATAGTCGTAATGGGGAGCCTGCCGATTGTCTCCTTAATCATATCTGGGATTCTCTTCAGCTTCTCAATCGGTGTGTTATACGTGACTCCGACCGTGAAGACGACTCTTCTGCGCGTCATCTTGGCGAAGTTTTGGATCGTCTTGCCTCTGACATCCTTGTTTGACAGGGTGATCTCCTCACCTCTGAGAGCTTGGATGCGCGTGCTGAAAACACCCACCTTCTTCACGGTTCCGCAAAGGTCCCCGATTATCACGAAGTCCCCGGGCATGAAGGGCTTATCCATGTATATTGAGAATGACGTGAATAGGTCTGCCAGGAAGCTCTGAAGGGCAAGAGCGATGATGATACCGCTGATTCCGAGGCTTGTGATGATCGGTTTGATGTCAATCTCTGACACGTCGAGAAGTAGAAAAGCCGCGACGACAACAGCGAGCGCATTGACGACATTACGGACCATTCGGATGATATGTGCGCGGCGCGGATCGGGGCCGACTCCTCTAGCGAGCTTGTTCGCATACCATTTCGAGGTCAAGTCAGCTAGCCTTTTGACCAGCCAGAGACCGACCAAAATCGCGATAACGCCGGCACCCTTGCCGATATAAGTGTGATAGCCCCTAATCACCGGAATTGAGACTAGTGAGTAATAGATTCCCGCTATTAGGACAAAGATGAAGATGGGTGTTCTCGATGCCTTGACGACTCTGTCGTCCAGAGCTGTCCTTGATTTCTTAGCCAGACGCGGTGCGATCTTCGTGAAGAAGAGGAACGCGAAGGCCGCAAGTACTGCGAATCCGCCGAAAATCGCTAGCGCCGTGAAGGCCTGGGTATAATACTCTGCTTTCATGCCATCAAACGGCTCACTTTGACCGTGGTCGGATGTACATTCTACATGCTCCGTCCGCCACTAGGAATTACTATCATTAAGTG